>JAISFR010000011.1 GCA_031263565.1 Candidatus Adiutrix sp.
TTGCTTATCACCTTGTTCAGGAAGTCTTCGGTCTTTGTGCCGTTACCGCAAGCCTGAAGGGTGGTGTGCCCGCCGCTGCTGACGGCTCCGCCGGTGGCCGTGCTTTGGCTGCTGGCCCGCTTTTCTTCCGTGGAACTGGCCCCGAAAGAAAGTTTGGCGGAAAGGCCAACCGCACTGCTGAGGCCGCCAAACACCGAGTTGTTCAGGCCGTCCCGCAACAAATCATCACCCAGTCTGCTGGCCAGCTCGCCCAGGTTATTTATTGACAATCCCTAAGGAAAGCTCTGAAAGAGATCTTAAAAAGGCATGTCGTCTTCAGTGGGCGGCGGCCCGAAGTCGCTGCTGAAGGGGTCGTCATCCATGGGGGCCGGCCGGGGCGGGGCTTTGGCGGCCGCCGGGCGGGGCGGCGCCTCGCGGCGGGGGGCCGGGGCGTAGTCTTCGCCGCCTTCGCGGCGGCCGCCGAGCATGGTCATCTGATTGACCAGAATTTCGGTGATCCAGCGGTCCTGCCCGCTCTGGTCCTGATATTTGCGGTTCTGAATGCGGCCTTCAAGATAAACCAGGCGGCCTTTGCTCAGATATTCGTTGGCGATTTCCGCGGTCCGGTCGAAGCAGACGATGTTGTGCCACTCGGTCCGTTCCTCCCCGCCGTAACGGTCACTGGTGGCCAGGGTGAAACGGCAGACGGCCTTGCCGCTGGCCTGCCCGTATTTCAATTCCGGGTCCTTGCCCAGGTTGCCCACCAAAATAACCCTGTTGACTCCGGCCATGACACGCTCCTTAAATAATAGCGATAATTTTTCCGCGGCTGGTCCGCCGCGCCAGAATGGTCAAATTTTACCATATTCCCGGCGCCCAAAACAAGGGCGGCGAGCGGAAGCCGGCTTTCTTGTCAGATTATCTTGTCGACAATGACCGGGTTGGGCGGCGGGGCAAAGGTTTCACGCCCGGTGACATTGTAGTTGTAGGAGAAATAATCGTAGGGATGGTAGAGGCCCTGCTGGTTCCAGGCCTGGGGGCTGTAGTTCCAGCGGGACATTTCCGGGTGACGCCCGTTTTCATACCTGGCTTGGGCCGGGTCGCTGGTGGCGGTGTGGATGGCCTGATGGGTGGTGCGGCGCACCGGGCCGGCGGCGTTGTTGCTGATGGCGTCGGCTTCGCTGCGGGTGATGATCCGGGGAACATTGGTCCGCTCGTTGTGGAGGGTCATGGTCGAACGGGCTTCAGCCCAGACCGACGGCAGGGCTTCCAGGTCCCGAACTCCGATAAGCGGCATAAATCACCTCCCGGCCTTTCAGGCCCCGCCGCCAGCAATTCTTAAAGTAGCTTTCCATCTTCAAGTGCTCTGGTCGCAGCCGGGCAAAAAGGGCGATTTTTGCCCGGCAGGGGGCGGATTGGCCAACCTGACCGGTCGCTCAGCTCCGTCGCCCTCTCCGGGGCGACCGGCTATTTTGATAATCGGGCCTACTTTGAGAATCGCTGCCTCGCCGCCTTCCCTGGCGCCGGGGCCGAAAGCCTTCGGCCCCTCGTCAGGCCAATTATACATCAAAAGCGGATGGCGGTGAAGCGAAAAAGTCCGCATTTCCTTTTCAGAAGATTATGGCGTAGAGGAAATAGACGATCAGCCCCATACCCAGCGCGAATTTAAAGAGGCTGCCGGCCAGGAAGCCCAGCAGGGCCCCGAGGCCGGAGTTCATCGATTCCCTGAGGTTGCGGCCGCCGAAGGTCAGTTCCCCGGCCACGGCCCCAAAAAAGGCGCCCAGGATCAGGCCGATGATATTGAAGAAAATCACCCCTAAAACAGCCCCCAAGACCGAGCCGATCATGCCGGCCCGGCTGGCCCCGAACTTCCTGGCCCCCAGAACCGTGGCCAGCTGATCCACGACCACCGTCAAAATGACCAGAAAGCCGGTGACCAGCATGGCCGTCAGGCCGTAGGGAACCCAGTCCATAAACCAGCCGTAGGCCAGCATGGCCAGCCAGATGACGGGGATGCCGGGCAGAACCGGCAGGACGGCGCCGGCCAGGCCCAGCAGCATGATGATCAGGCAGATGATCAGAACCGCTATATTCATATCAGACCCCCGGGACCGCGAAAGGCCGCTTTTGAATAGCCAAGCCAGGTCGATTGCTATATAATTAAACAGAGATCAGGCGCCGGCCCGGAAGGCCAGTCTCCCCCAGACCTGAAAACCTTAGCATAACGGGCGGTCGCTGACAAGGATTTCCCCGGATATAAACAAAACCAGTAAACCCGGCGCCGGCCGGTAATTCGCTAAAAGAGCCGTTGCCCGCTTCAGGAGAACGACATGGAATACCATAAGCTGATTAAGGCCAGATACTCCGTTCGCAAGTTCAGTCCCCGGCCGGTGGAGGATGAAAAAATCCAGACAATTCTCGAAGCGGCCAGACCGGCTCCCACCGCTGTCGACAAACAGCCCTACCGCCTGCTGATATTGAAGGGAACGGACAGCGTTGCGAAGCTTAAAGACTGTACGCCTTATGCCTTTGATGCCCCAATGGCCATACTCGTATGCGGCTGTCCCGATGAAGCCTGGGTGCGTCCTTATGACGGGCAAAACGCGGTTTTCATCGATGCCGCCATAATCGGCACTCACCTTATGCTGGCGATACACGACCTGGGCTTAGGGGCGACCTGGGTGGGACATTTTGATCCGGCGGCCATACGTCAGGCCTACAATCTCCCTGCGACACTTGAGCCGGTGGCTCTCTTCCCCTTCGGCTATCCAGCCGATGATGCGAAACCCGCCCCATTGCATGAAAAGCGCCGCCCGCTGGCGGAAATGGTTTTTTATGACCGGTTTTAGGCGCCTGTGACCCCGGTCAAGGCCGGGGAAGACCTTTGCGCCCAAGAAGCCGGGGAGAAAGCCTGAACAGGGGCCGCAGGCATACTGTCCCGGATAGACCGCTGAATAGATAAGATAGCTTAATTATTATATAATTAAATAAAAGTAAAAAGCCGCTTGACGATTGCCTCAAAGCGGGATAATCTGGTAAGAGGTTGTTGCGCCCGAGATCAGTCGCCGGCCCGGAAGGCCGGTCGTCCCCGGGCCTGAAAACCTCAGCATAAAGGGTGGTCACTGACAAGCGCCCCAAAGGAGTGGATCATGTCTTCAGTTTCTGTCCTGACCGACGCAAACTTTGACAGCGAAATAAAAAATTCCCCAACCCCCGTTCTGGTCGATTTCTGGGCGCCCTGGTGCGGACCCTGCAAGGCCGTGGCCCCCATTCTGGAAGAGCTGAGCGGGGAACTTCAGGGCCGGTTGAACATCGCCAAGGTGAACGTGGATGAAAACCAGGCCGTGGCGGCCCGTTTCGGGGTCCGTTCCATTCCGACCATGGTGGTCATCAAAAACGGCGAGGTACTTGAGCGCATTGTCGGCTCCCGCCCCAAGCACGACCTTAAGGCGGCCCTGGAACGCCACCTGTAAGAGAGTTATATAGCATGTTTTTTATCAGGCGGGTGCAACCCGGCCTAAGGGCGATGTCTTTTCTCCTGATAGTCCTGGCGCCGCTGTCGCTGGCCGGCTGCGGCGGCGCCAACGTCACCGGCACTTTAAGCAAATGGTTCGGCATCACTTCAGACAGTGAGCTGGATCTGGGCGAAGACGCTCCCCAGACCCTGGCCCGCCAGGCTCAGGAGCGCATGGAGGCCGACGACTACAAAGGCGCCGCCGAACTCTGGCAGCAGCTCAAGGATCAGTATCCCTACAGCCAGTATGCCACCCTGGGCGAACTGAAGCTGGGTGACGCCCTGTATCTGCAGGCCAAATATGTCGAAGCCCTGGGCGCCTATGAAGACTTCGAACGCCTTCACCCGGACAGCGACGCGCTGCCCTATGCCGTCTACCAGCAGGGCATGTGCTATTACATGCGCATGCAGGGCATCGACCGCGACCAGACCCCGACCATCCAGACCATTCAGACCCTGGCCCGCCTGGTAGACATGTATCCCCAGAACCAATACGCTTCCATGGCCCAGGCCCGCATCGCCGAGGCCCAGAACAACCTGGCCGGCCATGAGTTTTATGTGGGCGAGTTTTATTACAACCGCAAAGACTATGCCGCGGCCATGAACCGCTTCATGGGCCTTCTGCAGTATTACCCGGATTCCGGCTACCACCAGAAGGCCCTGAACTACATCGCCGAATACCGGCAGTTGGTGGCCGAAGGCAAGGCCGAAGACATGGGCAACCAGCGGGACGCCACCTTTGATTCCCCTTTCATCTCCGAAGTCAGCGACCCCAACCAGGTGGCTTTCTAATACCTTATACCGCTTTTACAGCTTCCCTATAAGTCAAGAAGCCCGGGCGGCGGGTCCAGAACCAAGCGGCCCCGGCCCAGGTCCAGGCTGAGCAGAAATTCTTCCTGATAAGGCAGCAACAGTTCTTGGCCGGGTTTGAGGGCCGAGGCCAGCACCAGAATCAGGCCGGCGCCGGCTTCCATCAGGCGCTCGACCCGGCCCAGTTCGAGACCCCGGGCGTCAAAGACCGTCAGACCCAAAAGGTCGGCCCAGTATACTTCGTCCTCGGCCGGTTCCGGCAGATGCCGGCGTTCCATGACCAGACGCCAGCCCTTGAGAGCCGCGGCCGCCTCCCGGGTCGTGAGGTCTCTGATCCTGACGATCAGACCCCGGGCGGCCGGCCGGCCTTTGAGCGAGGCCACGGGACGCCGCTCCTGCCCGTCCGGGGACAGCAGCTCCAGATGCCGGCCGTCAAGTATGACGCGGGGATCTTCGGCATAAGAGGTGATGAGCAGCGCACCGTGAAGCCCGTGAGCCCGGGCGACATGTCCCACCACCAACAGATCATCGGAGGGCTGTTCCGTCACGGCCGCCTCAGGGCTGTTCGCTTTCCGAAAGTTCCTGGTCAACGGGCCCTTCCGGCTCGTCGTCCGGAAGCCCGGCCGCGCCGGCCGGCTCTTCCGTCTTATCGCCCGAAGCCGGGACGATTTTCAGGAAATAGCGCCGCCCGCTCCTGACCGAAGCGGCGGCCAGGAGGCTGCGCATGGCCTTGGCCGTCCGCCCCTGCTTGCCGATGAGCTGGTTGAGGTCCTCGTCGGCCACGGTCAGTTCCAAAGTCAGGCCCCGATCACCGGAACTTTCGCCGACCCGAACCTCGTCGGGCCGCGAAGCCAGAGAACAGGCCAAATAGCTGATCAGCTCTTTCACAATGGGCACCGGATCGGGAAAAGACCCGGCTGGGACCCGGCCTTCCGCCGGATCTTAAGCCGTGGTCTGCTTTTTTATCAGGCTGCGGACGGTGTCGGTGGGCTGGGCGCCGCGCTCGGCCCATTTGTCCAGCAGTTCTTTTTTTATTTCCACCCGGGCCGGCTTCTGGTTGGGGTCGTAGATGCCCACAGCTTCCAGAAAGCGGCCGTCGCGCTTGGCCGTGCTTTCGGCCACCACGATGCGGTAAAAAGGTTTTTTCTTGGTGCCCAGGCGGGCCAGTCTTATTTTCAAGGCCATGGTTATCAACGCTCCTTTGGTCGACGCGCCCTTCGGCGCCATTTAGGGGAATCTTTATAAAAAAGGGAACTAACGAATCAGGTTCTTAAGGCCGCTTAAGCCGCCTTTAGTGAAACGCTGCATGAGCTTCCTGGTTTCGGCGAAATTCTTCAAAAGCCGATTGACGTCGGCCACGCTGACGCCGCTGCCGCGGGCGATGCGCTGGCGGCGGCTGGCGTCGATGATCAGGTGATTGCCCCGCTCCCCTTTGGTCATGGAACTGATGATGGCTTCGATCTTGTCGAGTTCGCCTTCGTCGGGCCGGGCCTCTTTCAGCTTTTTGAGCTTGCCCAGGCCGGGAATCATGCCCATGAGCGACTCCAGCGAGCCCATGTTCCGAATCTGGCTGATCTGCTTGCGGAAGTCGTCCAGGGTGAATTCGCCCTTTTGCATTTTCTGGGCCAGAGCCCGGGCTTCCTTCTCGTCAATGGCTTCCTGGGCCTTTTGGAAAAGAGTTTCCAGGTCGCCCATGTTCATGATCAGGGAGGCCACCCGATGGGGATAAAAAACGTCCAGAGCGTCCAGTTTTTCTCCGGTGCCCACAAATTTAAGCGGCCGGTCCACCACGGCCTTGATGCTCATGGCCGCCCCGCCCCGGGCGTCGCCTTCCACCTTGGAGAGGATGACGCCGCTTAAATCCAGGCGCTGGTTGAAGGCTTCGGCAATGGTCACCGCTTCCTGGCCGGTCATGGCGTCAGCCACCAGGAGGATTTCCCCGGGAGCCACCCCGGCCTTGATGCGGCCCAGTTCGTCCATCAACTCTTCGTCGATGGTCAGGCGGCCGGCGGTATCGATGATCATCACGTCGCAACCGGCTTCCCGGGCGCCGGCGAGCGCCTTGACCGAAATATCCACCGGGTCCATCTCGGTAGTCGAGGGGTAGACCGGCAGCTCCAGCTCGGCCGCCAGACGGGCCAACTGGGTGATGGCCGCCGGGCGGTTGACGTCGGCCGGCACCAGATAGGGCCGGCGGCCCTGTTTTTTGAGATAGAGGGCCAGCTTGCCGGCGGTGGTGGTCTTGCCCGAGCCCTGGAGACCCACCAGCATGATCGACGCCGGCGGACGGCCGCCCAGGTCCAGGCCCTGGGCCTGAGAACCCATCATGGCCGCCAGTTCCTCGTAGACGATCTTGACCACCTGCTGGCCGGGGGTCAGGCTGGCCATGACCTCCGCGCCCAGGGCCCGTTCCTCGACCTTGGTCAGGAAGTCCCTGACCACCTTGTAGTTGACGTCGGCTTCCAGAAGGGCCAGCCGCACTTCACGCAAAGTGTTTTTAAGATCGGCCTCGCTGACCTTGCCCCGACCGGTGAGGTTCTTAAAGGCGGCGCCCAGCTTGTCGCTTAAACGGTCGAACATGGCTTAATCCTTATTGGCCCACATAGCCTTTGGGAATAACGATCCTGGCTTCCGAGGCCCGATAGAGTTCCATCATCCAGACCTGCCGGTAGAGCGGAGCCCGCCTCAGACTCATGATCGACTGGAAAGTCCGCCCCATGTCGCCGGCAAAGAGGCTTTCGTCGGCCGGGCTCAGTTCGGCCAGGCGCAGGGCGAAGCAGCCCGCGCGGCCGTTCTCCTCGCCGAAGACGGTCAGGGGAACCAGATCCCCGGCCCGGGCCGCGGAACTGACGGCGGCCGTAAATTCCAGAGGGTCGGTCCGGTCGAAAGGCGGGCTGGTCATGGACATCAACAGGGCCCGGCTGAGGCCGTCGCTACGGCCCCGGCGGGTGGGTCCGTCGGCCTCCAGGGCGGCCGAAGCGCTTTCCCAGTCGCTTTCGCCGGCTTTTTTCAAAAAGTCCTGGGCATCCTGACGGGCCAGCCGGGCGGCTTCCTGGCCGATCCAGGCCTCGCGGACCACGGCCCGGAGCTCGGAAAAGTCGGGAATGCGGCTGTCCTGGCGCTCCACGGGCACGTAAAGAACCAGATGTTCTTCCTTTTCCAAGGTCGGGCCGACCTTGCCCAACGGGACGCTGAAAGCGGCCTGGATCGCGGCCTGGTCTTTTTCAAAAAAGTCCGGGGCCGTCAATTCGGTAAAACTTTCGGTCATTTGGGCGCTCAGGCCCATGGAGGCGGCCGCTTCGGACAGCTTGGGGTTGCTCTCGCTGCGGATCAAGAGGTCTTCCAGCAGGCGGACAGCCCTTTCCCGGGCCCTGAAGCGTTTCAGCTCGCTTTCCAGGCTGTCCCGCAGTTCCTCAAAAGGCTGGAAACCGGCGGCCCGGCGGGGGCCGATCTTCAGCACATGGTAGCCGAGGTCGGTTTCCACCGGCCGGCTGATCTCGCCCTCGGCCGCGCTGAAAGCGGCCTCTTCCAAGGCCTGGAAAGTCGAGCCGCGCACCAGCGGAGGGCTCAGGCGGCCATCTTCGGCGGCCGAGACCGGATCATCGGACAGTTCCCGGGCCAAAGCGCCGAAATCTTCGCTCAGGGCTCTGGCGTAAGCGGCCTCAGCCCGGGCCAGGGTCTCTTGCTTTTCAGCCTCGTCGGGATTCAGGCGGGGAAAGCTAAAGAGGATCTGGCTGAGTTCCACCGACTCGGGGGCCGGGAAACGCTGGCTGTTTTCAGCATAGTAGACGCGCAGCTCCTCATCGCCCACCTCGCCTTCCGCCGGCAGATCCGCGGGGCGGATATCCACATATTCCAGCACCATACGGGCCGGTTCCCGCCACCGTTCCTGATTGCGGGCGAAGAAGGCGCTCAAATCGTCCTCGCCGGGGTTCAGGCCGACCCGGTGAGCGGCGCTGGGGAAGAAGACATAGTCAAAGGCCAGCAGGTCTTCCTGAAAATGATACTGATCCAGCAGTTCCGGCAAGAAAATCTGGGAAAGGCCGGCCACCAGAGTCGAAGCCCGGCTGTCCATCATGGCCCGGCGGTGGTCTTCCTCATAGCCGGCCTTGGTCAGGCGGGCGCGGCGGCCGGAGAAGGCGGCCTCATAAACGGCCCGGTCAAAACGTCCGTCAACCTGAAATTCAGGTACGGAGGCAATGGAGCGGCCCACGGCCCGGTCGCTGGGGGTCAGGCCCATATTGGCCGCGAACTGACGGACCAACTGCCGGCCGATCGCCTGGTTGACGGCTTCCTGGCGGATCCGCTGTTCCAGATCCGGCCCGCCCCCGCCCCCGCCCCGGCTGTAGACGTTTCGGGACAGCGCCTGATGGATCTGCTCGAACTCGGACTGGGAAATTTCCTCGCCGTTGACGGAGATATTTTCCAGGCCGCCTCGGCCGCCGGCGTAACCGAAGAAAATGAAAACCACCACAATGGCCCCGACAATCAGCCAGACCAGGGTGCTGTTGGCATTTTTTCGCATATATTCAAGCATTTGTCATTCTCCAGCTTCAAAGTGATCCTCTATCGGGGCGGCTCGGCTTCAACCTTATATATCTAGTATAAGTCAGGCCTGATTGCAAGGGCTATTTTTGCCATCTCAGAATTGCCGCCGGCCGGACCCGGCGCTTATTCCGACCAGCCGTGCCGGCCGACCAGGGCCACGAAACGGCAGTCGCCCAGTATCGAACGGCTCAGGCGGCCGTCTTTCTCCTTGACCAGGAGGATCAGTTTCTGGCTCTTTTCGCTGGGGCCGACGGGCACGACCAGGCGGCCGCCGGGGGCCAGCTGGTCCACCAGGGGCTGGGGCAGGCGCGGGCCGCCGGCGGCCACGATGATGGCCTCAAAGGGGGCCAGTTCGGTCCAGCCCAGGGTGCCGTCATCCAATTTGAGGTGAACGTTGTCCAGCCCCAGACGGGCCAGTTTCTCCCGGCCTTTAAAAAAAAGAGGCTCCAGGCGTTCGACGGCCAGGACTTCGGCGGCCAGGGCGGCCAGAATGGCCGTTTGGTAACCGGAGCCGAAGCCGATCTCCAGAACCCGGTCTTCGGGTTTCAGACTCAGGGCCTCCAGCATCAGGGCCACGATATAGGGCTGGGAAATGGTCTGGCCGTAGCCGATGGGCAAAGGGCTGTCCAGATAGGCCTGGGCGGCCTGGGCCTCATCGACGAATAAATGGCGGGGCACCAGGGCCATGCTCTCCAGCACCTTTGAATCGCTGATGCCGCGGGCCTTGAGCTGCTGCTCGACCATTTTGCGGCGGGCGATGCGGTAGGCCTCGGAATTCCAGCGGGCCTGGGGCTGAGACATGGCGCTTCTCCTCAAAAATGTTCTATGAAGACAAGAGGCTCGGCCCGCCGGGCGGCTGTTTCCGCCAGTCAGCCAGCGGACGGTTGAAATTGAGGGCCCGGCCGGCCTCTTGCCCGGCCTGGTCGCTCTCGGCGCAGTAGCGGCGGCGGCCGCCGCGGACGCTGGAGAGGCGCGGGTGCCGGTGGCGGACATAGTCGGCCAGCCCCTGATCGCGGGCCAGCACCAGGGCTGAAAAGCCGGCCGGGCCCCCGGTCCGGGCGGACCGCTCTTCGGCCGCGGCCTGGTCCAGCTTGGCGTTGAAACCCTCCAGAAGGCCGATAATGAAAGAGTTGCGGGCCGTCAGCCCCCCGCCGCGATGCCCCCGGTGATAATCCCGCCACAGACTCTCACTGCGCTCCATCAGAAAGTGGAAGACATGCTCGGCCAGGCGGGTGTTTTCCGGGCGGCCCATCAGCTCCAGGCACTTTTCCTCCACGTCGGTCCGGGGATTGTAGCCGGGCACGAAGATGGTCTCCACAAAAAAGTGGCGGCTCAGAATATGGGCGGTGAGAGCCAGACGAGTGGAGAGGCGGGCCGTTTTCAGTTCAATGGTCCGGTATTCATAGTCGGTGACCTCCGGCGCCCGCTCCAGAACTTCCAGGTTGTGGCGGGCCATGAGCCGGGCGGCGGCGTTCATGGCCGCCTGGGCCTCGGCCTGAACGGGCGAACCGGAGAGAGCCAGAAGCTTTTTAACCTTTTCCAGCACCCGCAGGCTCTCGTCCCGGGCCGGGGGCCGGTCCGGGTCGGGCCAGGGCCGGGGGCATTCCTGACTCAGGTCGACGGAGGCCTCCAGGTAGAAGGGGTCCAGCCCCAGGCGGAACCCCATCTGACGGAAGGATGGGCCGTGGGGGCTTTCCTTACGGCCGGCCGGACCGCCGAGATCGCTGACCAACTGGTGGGCCGTCTCGTGCCCCAGAATGCCCAGCACGGCCGACCAGGGCTGGGTGAGAATCAGCTCTTCACTGATCTGAATGCGCCGGCCGGGCGCCAGCCAGCGGCCCCAGGCCGAGGTCCCCCGCATCAGTTCCAGACTGACGCTCTGGCCTTTAATGCCCCGCCGCCACAGAAGATCCCGGTGAGCCTGTTGCAGTCGCCTGAGCCAGGCCTTTTTGAAACGCCCCAGTTCGCCTTTGAATTCGCCCTTCAGATTCACGGTCCGCTACTCCTTCCAGCGGAAAGGCGAGAAACGGGTTTCCCGGTCAAAGACGTCCAGCCCTTCGGAACGCTTGATCCGGCTGACCACCAGGGCGGTGACCGGCAGGAGGATCACTTCTAGGCCCACCTTGAAAAGATAGTTGGAGATGAGCAGAGTCAGCCACAGGTCCAGGTCCAATACGCCGATGAAGGCGATGGAGGCGAAGATCAGGGTGTCGAAGATCTGGCCCGCGGCCGTGGAGCCGATCAGGCGCAGCCACAGATGCCGGCCCCCGGTCCTGACCTTGAGCTTGGCCAGAACATAGGAATTGACGAATTCGCCCACAAAATAGGCCGCCAGGCTGGCGCCCGCGATGCGGGGCACCAGGCCCATGACCGCCGCCCAGGCCTCGGCCTGTTCCCAGCCGCCGGCCGGCGGAAAGAGCCCCACCAGGGCCAGGGAGGCGGCCGAAATGACGAGGGCCAGAAAGCCGATCCAGATGACCCGGCGGCTGCGGCTGTAGCCATAGACCTCGGTCAAAAGGTCGTTAAAAATATAAGTGAAGGGGAACATCAGCGTCCCGGCGTCGAACTCCAGGCCCCAGCCCAGTTCAATGATCCGGGTGGAGGCGAAGTTGGAGACGATCAAAAGGGTGGCGAAAAGTCCGGTGATCAGATCCAGGTATTTATACTGGCTGGGGGAGTCGGTCATAAATTCTCAATTAACGGCCTTTATTTTTCAAGGCGGCAAAAGGATTGTTGAAAGGCTGAGCTTCGCTGCCGATTTCCCGGCGGCCGCCGCCCCGGCGGCTATCGCGGCCGTCCCGGGGCCGGCCGCCGCCTTCGGACGGGGCCGGGCGCCGACCGCCCTGACCCGGGTTGGAACGCAGGCTCAGAGCCAGGCGGCGGCGGGGCAGATCCACTTCCAAGACGGTCACCTCGACCACCTGCTGCACCCGGACCACGGCGGCGGCCTCCTTAACGAAGCTGTCGGCCAGTTCGCTGATATGCACCAGGCCGTCCTGATGAACGCCCACATCCACGAAGGCGCCGAAGGCGGCGACATTGGTGACGATGCCCGGCAGTTTCATGCCCGGGACCAGGTCCTCCATCTTGGCCACGCCCTCGGCAAAGGCAAAGGCCTTAAATTCGGCCCGGGGGTCCCGGCCGGGCTTTTCCAGCTCGGACATGATGTCGTTCAGGGTCGGCAGGCCCACCTGGTCGCTGACGTAGGCGGACAGTTTTATCCTGGCCCGCAGATCGGGTTCAGCCAAAAGATCGGCCACCGTGGCCGAGAGGTCGGCAGCCATCTTCTCCACCACCGGGTAGGACTCGGGGTGCACCGCGCTGCGGTCCAGGGGGTTGGCGGAATTGAACAGGCGCAGAAAACCGGCGCTCTGCTCGAAAGCCTTGGGTCCCAGGCGGGGCACTTTTAAAAAGTCCCGGCGGCTCTTGAAGGGGCCGTTCTCGTTCCGATATTTGACGATGTTTTTGGCCAGGGACGGCCCCAGGCCGGAAACATAGGTCAGGAGCTGCTCGGAGGCGGTGTTGGCCTCCACCCCGACCCGGTTGACGCAGCTGACCACCACATCGTCCAGGCCGCGCTTGAGGTCGCCCTGGTTGACGTCATGCTGATACTGCCCCACGCCGATGCTTTTGGGGTCGATCTTGACCAGTTCGGCCAGGGGGTCCATCAGGCGGCGGCCGATGGAGACGGCCCCGCGAATGGTCAGATCCAGATCCGGAAACTCCTGGCGGGCCAGTTCCGAGGCCGAATAAATGGAGGCCCCGCTCTCGTTGACCATGACCACCGGCAGACTCCAACCCGGAAGGGAGCGGACAAAGGCCTCGGTCTCCCGGCCGGCCGTGCCGTTGCCCACGGCCACCACGGCCGGTTTATGCTTCCGGACGAAAGCCATCAGGGTCCGCCCGGCCGCCTCCCGGGCGGCGGCTGAAGTGTGGGGCTGAATGGTTTCATATTCCAAAAGCGCGCCCTCGGCCGACAGGGCCACCAGCTTGCAGCCGGTGCGGAAGCCGGGGTCGAGGGCCAGGATGGGCTTGCCCCCCAGAGGCGAGGCCAGAAGGAGCTCGGTCAGATTCCGGGCAAAGACCCCGATGGCTTCCAGGTCGGCCTTTTTCTTGCTGAGCAGACGGATTTCGGTTTCCATGGACAGCGACAGCAGACGCTTGTAGCCGTCCTGAACGGCGGCCCGCACTTCTTCGGCGGCCGCTGACCGGTTTTTGACGAAAAGCCCCTCCAGGATGGTCAGGGCGGCCGCCTCCGGGGGCCGCAGGCTCAGGCTGAGCACGCCCTCGGTCTCGCCCCGGCGCATGGCCAGTAAGCGGTGGGAAGGCACGCCGCGGACAGCCTCGTCCCAGTCGAAATAGTCGCGAAATTTGGCGCCGGCCTCTTCCTGCCCGCTGACCACCCGGCTCTGAATCTGGCCCTGTTCCTCAAAGAGCCGGCGCAGCTTTTCCCGGGCCTCGGCCTCTTCGCTGACCCTTTCGGCCAGAATATCCCGGGCGCCGGCCAGGGCTTCGGCCGGGCCGGGCACTTCTTTTTCGGGGTCGACGAATTCAGCGGCCAAAGCCTGGGGGTCGTCGGCCGGATTCTGGGCCCAGAGCCGCTCGGCCAGAGGGGCCAGGCCCCGCTCCCGGGCGATGAGGGCCCGGGTGCGGCGTTTGGGGCGGTAAGGCAGATAGACGTCTTCCAGGGCGGCCAGGGTTTCGGCGGCCAGCACCTTTTCCTTCAGTTCGTCGCTCAGAAGCGCCCTTTCGGTCAGGGATTTGAGGATGGCCGCCCGCCGGGCGTCGAGCTCGGCCAGGGCGCCCAAGCGGTCCCGGATGGCGGTGACGGCCACCTCGTCGAGGCTGCCGGTGGCTTCCTTGCGATAGCGGGCGATGAAGGGCACCGTGGCCTCCCCGGCCAGGAGCGCGGCGCAGGCTTCCACCTGCCCAACATTCAAACCCAGTTCCAGGGCGATTTGGTCGTGGTATTTTTTCATTATCGGCCTTATCAGGGAAATTGACGGTTTTTCAGGGCTTATCTCAAGAACGGCGGCGGCTTCCGCCCCGGGGCCGCCGGGGACGGCCGCCGACGGAAGAAATGATCAGGATCCCCCGGTGGCTGCCGGGCCGCAGCGCCAGATCCTTAAAAGGGCGCAGGGCCATCTGCGCCAGGCGCCGTTCAGCCGGATTCAGGCCCGGCAGGGTCTGGGGCTGACGGCTCTGTCTGGCCTGTTCGGCGGCCCGTTTCAGGGTTTCCAGCAACTGTTCCTGACGGCGGGCCCGGTAATCGGCCACATCCAGCACCACCCGGCAGTCGGCCCCGAAACCGGGCCCGGACTCTTTCAGGCGGCGGGCCACAATCTTGCCGGTCAAAAGCTGCAGAGCCTCCAAGGTGCCCCCCCGGACGCCGATCAACAAGGCGTTGTCTTCTCCGCCGTCAAGATTGAGGATGATGCGGGCGCCCAGGCGGGCCCGGCCGATGGCGGCCGTAAAGCCCCAGCGCGTCAGAATCTCCCCCAGCACTGAAGCGGCCAGCTCGGCCGCCGGGTCGTCCGCGGCTGAAAGCCGGTCCTCGCCCGGCGCCGGCCGGGTCAGAGGGGCCGGCACATGAGACCAGTCCAGAGGCCGGGCCTCTTCCGGCGCGGCTGTCTCGCGGGCCGACCCGGATTCCCGGCGCCGGACGCGCCCGGTTTTCTCCCGGCTCTGACGGGGCTCCCCAGGCTCCGGGTCGCCGGCCGGCCGGGCCGAAGAAGGCTTCTCCCGGGCCGGCGCTTCCACCTCGGCCAGGGCCGGCTCTTCCACCTCGGCCAGGGCCGGGTCCTCCGGATCGACCGAGATCCTGGCCCGGCGCCGGCCCAGGCCCAAAAAGCCTTTGGCGCCCATGGAAATCAGGCTGAACTTGACCTTCTCCGGCGGCAGACCCAAAGCCTCGGCCGCCCGGCCTATGGCTTCCTCGAGGTCCCTGCCTTCGAAATCCACGCCGGCCACTTGAAAGACTCCTATCTGGCGGCAAGAGCAACGCAGCCAGGGAAATTACAGGTCATTTATTGACAGAGCCTCAGCCTCAGGCCTTGGCCGGGCGGTTGATCATGGTCTGCTGGCCGATGGACAGGAGGTTGTTGACCAGCCAGTAGAGCACCAGGCCGGCGGGCATATTGATGAGGATAAAGGTGAAGATCACCGGCATCAGCATCATCATCTTGGCCTGGATGGGGTCGCCCATGGTGTTGGGCATCATTTTCTGCTGCAGCAGCATGCTGGCCCCCATCAAAAGGGTCAGAACCGGAATCCCGGTGGGCGGCTCAAAGAAGGGGATGCTGAAATTGAAGGAGAAGAGGCGGTCCGGGGCGGCCAGATCCTGAATCCAGAACATGAAGGGCGCCCCCCGCAGTTCCAGGAGGGAATCCAGCACCCGGTAAAAGGCGATGAAAAAGGGGATCTGCAGGAGCATCGGCAGGCAGCCGCCCAGGGGATTGATTTTATAGGTCTTGTAAAGCTGCATGATCTCGCGGTTCATAGCCTCTTTGTCATCGGCGTATTTTTCGCGCAGCCTGGTGACCTTGGGCCCCAGATTCTGCATTTTCTTCATGGATTTGTAGCTTTTGGCGGTCAGGGGCCACAAAAGGACCTTGATCAGTATGGTGACCAGGATGATGGCCGCCCCGTAATTGCCGGTCCACGAATAAATTATGCGCAACAGGGCGGCCAGGGGTGCGGCCAGAAATGAGAACCAGCCCAGATCCACGCTCTTGAGCAGGTTGTGGCCGGCCTGTCGGAGGTCGTCGTTACTTTTGGGGCCGTAATAAAAATCAAAGTTATAGACGCCCTTCTTGCCCGGCCCCAGGTTCAGCGGCCGGGAGACGCCCACGGCCAGGCCGCCGTGATCCTGGTAAAAGGCCGAGAGCGAGGGCGGCGGAAGCTCGGGCTCGTCAGCCGGGTCGGGCATGACCAGCGCGGTCAAAAAATACTGGTCCATGTAGCCGATCCAGTCGGCCCGGGTCAGTTTGCCCCGGTATTTGCCCAGGGACTCGCCCGCGTCTTCGGCCGGGCCGGTGACCAGTGAATCGTTGAGGTAGGCGCCCATTTCGTCGTAGCG
Source organism: Candidatus Adiutrix sp. (assembly GCA_031263565.1). Classification (GTDB taxonomy): domain Bacteria; phylum Desulfobacterota; class Desulfarculia; order Adiutricales; family Adiutricaceae; genus Adiutrix. Next base: position 15,930 of record JAISFR010000011.1, read on the forward strand.
GCCGGGCCGGGCGGCAAAGGGCGCCGAATTGAGGCGCATGGTCACAAAGCCGTCAAAAGGCAGGTCCGCGCCGTTTTCCAGGGTCACTTCCTGAGCCACCAGATAGCTGTCGGCGTTAAAAGTCAGAGTCCGGGCGACTTTGAGCCCCCCGGGATCGGTATAGGTCATGGTCAGTTGCCCCGTCCCGCCCTCCGGAACGGTCAGGGAAGCGCGGTCGGCCAGGAAAGGGGCGTTTTCCAGCTTGGGGGCGTCGGCGTCGGTCAGGGAAAGACGCAGGGACCAGTCGTCGCGGTTGGGCTGGGTGACCAGTTCCATCAGTTCATCCGGCATTTCCGGGCCCAGCTTGCGTCGGGAATAGGCTTTGAGCCTGAAACTCTCCAGGCGCCCGCCCCGTTCGTTGAAGACGGCCTGATAGAGAGGGGTATCGACGCTGACGCTCCTGGCCGGCCAATCCGGAAGTTCGGAGGCCGGCGCTGCGGCCGGTGAGGCCGCCGGAGCAGAGCTTTCCAGCTCCGGAGCGGGGGCCGCCGGGTCAGGCTGGGCGGAGGGGGGCTCCTGCAGGTAATAGGTCCAGCCCAAAAGAGCCACCACGAACACGCTCAATATCCAAAAACCACGTTTATCCATACTGTTCTCAAGCTTTTCATCTTCAAGTTATAGGTCGTCGCCTGGCCAAAAGCGCGGTTTTGGCCAGGCCGTGATTTGACCGGCCGACCGCCCCGGTCGCTACGCTCCGTCGCCCTCTCCGGGGCGACCGGCTATTATTGTTACTGTTCTCAAGCTTTTCGTCTTCAAGTTATGGGTCGTCGCCGGGCCAAAAGCGCCGCCTATTTCCAGGGCGGCACCGGATCGTAGCCCCCCTGATGCCAAGGGTGGCACTTCAAAAGCCGGCGGAAGGTCAGCCAGGAACCCCGCCAGAAACCGTGAAAGCGAATGGCCTGGGCGGCATAACTGGAGCAGGTCGGCCGGAAGCGGCAGCAAGGGGGCGTCAACGGTGAAAGGCAGCGCTGATACGCAAATATAAAAACCAGCGCCAAACGGGCCAAGCCCCGCTGAACCAGACGGCTGAGTTCGACCAGGAAGAGATAAATCTCCTCGGCGGGTCGGGCGGGCCCGTTTGACCAGGGCGCGGCCATCGCCGGTTCCGGCGCCGATCGGGCCGGGCCGGGCCCTGATTCGGAAGAAGGCCGGCGATTCGAGCGCTCCAAAAGCTTTCGTCCGGCCCGGGCCAGATCGGCCCGCAGTTCGGCCCGGCTGAGCTCGGCCGCCCCCTGGCGGGCGATGAACAAATAGTCCAGGCCGGCCGGCCAACGGTCGACATTGTGCCGGAAAAACTCGCGGACCTGCCGCCTGATGCGGTTGCGGGCCACGGCCGAACCCACTTTTTTGGTCACGGTCACCCCCAGGCGGCTCCGCCGCAAACCGTTATTCCGGCCGAGCAGCAAAAAGGAGCCGGCCGGAATCTTCAGATCAGGCCGGACCGATCGGCCGGACAGAGCCAAAAACTGGCTGCGCTTTAAAAGACGGGCCGATTTGGGCAGGGTCAGCCGCCCTGCGGGGCGTTCCAGGGCTGTCCGCGACAAGTGAAGACCTCAGGCTGTCAAAAGACTGCTACTATTCAAATCTTGACTGTCGGCTACTGGGCCAGACGCTTGCGCCCTTTGGCCCGGCGGCGGTTGATGACCGCCTGGCCGCCTCTGGTCTTCATCCGGCCCAGGAAGCCGTGAGTGCGTTTTCTTCTCAAAACATGGGGTTGGAAAGTCATTTTCATAATTATACCATCACCTTATCTAATATTGCCCAAGTTGTGGCGCGCGGCCCCGGCCATTGTCAAGCCCCGGGGCCCGCCGGGTAATCAGCCGGCCTTTATTCTCCGCGGGCCTTTTCAGCGGCTTCCGCCCTGGTCTTGCACTCGATGCAGAGCGTGGCCACCGGCCGGGCCTCGAGACGCTTGAAGCCGATATCCGACCCGCAGGACTCGCAAAGGCCGAATTCACCGCTGTCGATGCGTTCCAGGGCTTCATCGATTTTGACCAGGAGGAATCTTTCCCTCTCCCGAAGGCGCAGGATAAAATTGCGGTCGGATTCGATGGAGGCCCGGTCGGTGGGGTCCGGATAGTTGTCGTTCTGGTCGTTCATATCAGTCACGGTGTCATCGGCGTACTGGAGAATCTCTTTGCGCTGCTTCAGCAGCAGATCCTTGAAGTGAGCCAGTTGTTTTTCGTCCATATCAACACCTCTCCAATATGATGCTCCGCCGGTCAGGCTAAATTCAACCCTTTCCGGGCTATCCGTAAGGCGCGTCCCGGTTTTGAATCCGTAATATTATAACAGTCGCCGCTTTTTGTAAAGTGCAATGTCAATGCCTCAATGCCTCAACGCCAAGAGGTCTTCCCCGCCAATTGATGCTGATGGATGAAAACAGCCGATGTTCAATTTTGAGTCGATCAGCGATCTCTTGCAGCGTCACCTTCCATTTCCCGCCACTCCAAATGCTTCGTTTCTTTAGAAAACAAGTAATGATTATAGTAAGTTACCAAAATTAAACGTTGTAGCTATTGCGTCTTGAAATTGAGCCAAAACGGCCTGGATGAATTCTTTTTTCTTTATTACAATATGTTATCTTCCGATTTCAACCTATCACACAGAGGAGCGAATAGCCCCCAATATGCACCTTGAATCTTTTGTCAAAAGGTTGCAGATGGACCCGGAGCATCCCAAGGTAGGCGGAGCCCGCTTGTGGGTGGCGCAATCATCTTCAGTAAGGCCGGGCGAAAGCATCACAATGCGGATTGATTGCCAGCCGCACGATCTTTCCTTAAACGTGGGTTTCTGTTTTAGTATTAAGACTATTAATGGAGTCGAGGGGCTGTCATCTTATTTTGAAACCGGCAAAAATGGACTATTGTCATACCGCATTGACGAGGCTTCTGCTGTTGAAGAAAACTGGTTTTATATGGGGATGCTTCGAGATAATTCCGTATATCAGGGAACTTTATTCGCTGCGGTTACTCCTAAATTCGAAGAACAGAAAAAGAAATCAACGTTGCTGCTGCAACAGATGGAAGGTGTCAAAATATTCACGGTCCAAATCAAACTGGAAAATGGCCTTGAAGCTCAAAGTTTTTTCGATTTGATGGACTTTGACGCCGGGCTTGAGCAATTAAACAAAGTTTGCTATAGGATATCTACTCAATTAGCTTATGAACAATAAATATGTGACTGTGGTAACGTTACAACAACATGTAATTGTTATACTAACCTGAAAGCCTGATTATATATACTCAAAACTATATAGTATCGACAAAAAAACTGTATCAAGCATTAAAAGTAGCTGTATCTTTGCAGGCCATGGCGGCGTTGGAGGTTCCGGCCGGGGTGGACGGCGGCTGGACCGAGGAGCAGTTGGAGGCGTTGGATCCCATCCTGGCCGCTGCTTGGCAGCCCAAGGTTTGACGAACTTGAAGCTTTGAGTTGATTGAGGTTTTAAAACCGGCGGCCGGGGTTGATGGTCCCCGGCCGCGCTGTTTATCTGGCGGTGCTTATGCTTGACGGGCCAGGCGGAGGAGAGGCGGAATCAGTTATGGCGGAAGGGCCGGGCGGATCAGGTGAAGGCTCGAGCGGGGAAACGCCCGAGGCCGGTCTCCTGGGCTTGGTGCTCATCGCCCGTTTTCATCAGATCCCGGTGACGCCGGAAGGCCTTCGCCATCAATTCGCTCCGGCGGCCAAGAATTTAGGGGCAGAGGGGAACTTCAGTTTAGACTTCAGTTTAGGCTTGACTTCTTTTTAGTTTTAGCATACCCTTGGGGCGAATTTGGCGGGGCTTGGCCATGGTGGACAGCGGCGCCTGATTCTGGAGGGATGGCTTTTATGCGGTGATATCTGATAATGACCATTCCATTGGGCTCTATGCCAAAATCTTTTTTGGTCCGCGGGTGACGGATTTGAGGTATTGAATGAAGGCGAGCCGGCTGGCAGCCGCTTGCCGACGGAAGGCGGGGTTATAATTTATGGCAACAGATGCCGTGACGACAGCCGGGAAAGGCCGTATGAGTTGCGCTCCCGGGTTGTGGCTGTGTTCCGGGTTCAAGTGCCGACCGCACTCAGCAGTTTCAGGGAACGGCGAACCACTGTCATGGATAAGGATTTCGGGCATTTGAAGGGTCGGCCCGCAACTGAAACTGACGTTTCACTTATCAGTGATTCAGTCCTTATTTGGAACGAAAGGTTGTTTGCTTAAGTGCGGGCGGCCTT
>JAISFR010000071.1 GCA_031263565.1 Candidatus Adiutrix sp.
GTTAAGAAATAACCTGTACGTTTTCCTGGCCAGGCGCTCCGGCTTTGGCCGGATTGTTAGCGGCCAAAGCCGGAGCAACGCCGCCAGGGAGATGTACAGGTTATTTATGGACAATGCCTTACCTTCGGCTGAACTTCTTGGCCAGGAATTCGCCGGTGTATTGAATAGCCTGAACCACCACATATAATAATAAGACGCAGACCCACATGACGTCGGGCATGTAGCGCTGATAGCCGTAACGGATGGCCAAATCGCCCAGGCCGCCGCCGCCGATGGCCCCGGCCATGGCCGAAAAACCGATCAGGGTGATGATCAGGGTGGTGGCGCTCAAGATCAGGCCGCTCCTGGCCTCCGGCAGCAGAACGTGCCAGATGATCTGCCGCTTGCTGGCCCCGTAGGCCTGGGCGGCCTCGATGAGGCCCGTGGGCACTTCCAGGAGCGAAGTTTCAGCCATGCGGGACATCAGCATGGCCGCGGCCAGGGAAAGCGGAACGATCACGGCCGTGGGCCCGATGCTGGTGCCGACCATCTTTTTGGTGATCGGGCCGATAAAGACCATGAAAATCAAAAAGGGAATCGAGCGGGTGAAATTGACCACAAAGCCCAGGATTTTATTCAGCCAGACGGTCTCCATGATATGGCCGGGCCTGGTCACCACCAGCACCACCCCCAGGGGAATGCCCAGCAGAATGGTCACGGCGATGGAAATCGAGACCATATAGAGCGAATCCAGGGAAGAGGCCCAGAGCATGGTCAGCAGATTAGGCGTGGTGAACATGGTCAGGCCGCCCCCTCCAAGAGTTCCACAGGCAGATTGAGCGACTCCAGATAATCCAGGGCCTGCCGGCGCGCGGCGGGCTCCCCGACCAGATCGATCAGTATGACTCCGAAAGGCTGGCCCTGCAGGTGCCCGATATCCCCCTGAAGAATGTTGGCCTCGACCTTGAAGAGCCGCACCAGTCGGGAGATGACCGGTTCCCCGGCCGCCGGACCGATGAAAAGTATCCGCGCCAGGGTGCCCCGGGGCTGATAGCCCCACTTGCGGGAGGAATCCTCCCGGCTGATGACCGATTCCACAAAGGCCCTGGTGGTCGGGTGCCTGGGCCGGGTGAAGACTTCAATCACCGGCCCGGATTCCACGATCAGGCCGTCTTCCATGACCGCCACCCGGTCGCAGATCTCGGTGATGACCCGCATTTCATGGGTGATCAGCACCACAGTCAGACCCAGGCGCTCCTTGATGTCCTGAATCAGGGCCAGGATGGATTGGGTGGTCTGGGGGTCCAGGGCGCTGGTGGCCTCATCGCATAATAAAATTTTGGGGCTGTTGGCCAGGGCCCGGGCAATGCCCACCCGCTGCTTCTGGCCGCCGGAGAGCTGGGCCGGATAAACCTGGGCTTTGTCGCGCAGACCCACCAGATCCAGAAGCTCGGCCACGCGCGGCTTGATCTCGCCGGAACCGCGGCCGGCGATCTCCATGGGGAAAGCCACGTTGCCGGTTACCGTGCGGGAGGACAGGAGGTTAAAATGCTGAAAAATCATCCCCATTTCCTGCCGGGCCAGGCGCAGTTCAGCCTCGTTCAAGCCGGTCAGCAGCCGCCCGTCGACCGTGACCGTGCCCGAGCCGGGCGTCTCCAGACGATTGAGGCAGCGGATCAAGGTGCTCTTGCCCGCCCCCGACAGGCCGATGACGCCGAAAATCTCGCCGGCTTCCACCGACAGATCCACCCCCCGGAGAGCCCGCACTTCTCTGTCTCCCCGTCCGTAATCCTTGGTCAAACCCTTTATCTCAATTAAGGCCATATTCCTCTGACACCATAAAACGCTCTTGCGGGTTATCTATTCTGCGTCAGAGCCGTAATTCTGTCAAGAATTTTTAGAGCTTCCCTTCAAAGAAAGAAGTCAAAAATATAGCCGCCTTGCGCGGCTATCAGTTTTTGGTGGGCATCTGGGGTCAGGGGGTTTGGCAAGATGGGTGGCGGGCCTACGTCGAATATGAATAAATGACATAGGATTTAGTTGTATACTGCCACAACTCGGCCGTCCTGTCAAGCCTGATTTTTTAAACTGCTTTTTTAAGCGAATAAAGTCTTGACCGCGGCCCGTTAAAAGGTTATAGTATCAGGACAATTGTGAAATCAAGCCAGGCGGCGACTTATGAAATTCAGCATCGACAAACTCCGCACCGTCAAATCCGGCCTGCCCGGGGCGGAAGCGCTGTTGTCGCTGCTGCTTCTTCTTAGCGAGGCGCCTGGCTCTCGATAGGCGGGTTGTATTCAACTCCCTTGACGGCGGCCAGGCAGTAAGCCTGGCTTTTTTTGTGCCCATTCCGCCAGCCCCTGGGGGAACTTTTAAAAAGAGGAGAGCCAATCATGTTCGATCCCGATCGAGTAACCTTTTTCGACACCACTCTGCGCGACGGCGAGCAGGCCGCCGGCGTCAATCTCAATGCCGTGGAAAAACTGCAGATCGCCAAGCAGTTGGCCGCCCTGAAAATCGACGTCATTGAAAGCGGCTTCCCGGCCTCTTCCCCCGGCGACTTCGAATGCGTCCAGACCATCGCCCGGGAAGTCCAGGGCGTGACCGTCTGCGGCCTGGCCCGGACCAAGGAGGCCGATGTCCGCAGCGCGGGCGAGGCCCTGAAAAGCGCCGAGCGTTCCCGCATCCACGTCTTTATCGCCACCAGCCCCATTCACATGACCCACAAGCTGAAAATGACCCCGGACCAGGTGCTGGAGGAAGCCCGGACTTCCGTGGCCCTGGCCGGAACCCTGGCTGACGAGGTGGAATTTTCCGCCGAAGACGCCAGCCGCTCCGACCTGGACTTTCTCATCCGCATCTTCAAAGAGGCCGCCGCCGCCGGGGCCGCCATCCTGAACATTCCCGACACCGTGGGCTACGCCGTGCCCGAGCAGTTTGCCCGCTTCGTCAAAAACATCATCGACGGCGTGGCCGCCCCCCAGGGGGTCATCTATTCCGTCCACGCCCACAACGACCTGGGCCTGGCCGTGGCCAACTCCCTGGCCGCGGTCAGGGCCGGCGTCCGCCAGGTGGAAGGCACCATCAACGGCATGGGTGAGCGCGGCGGCAACGCGGCCATCGAGGAAGTGGTCATGGCCCTGAAGACCCGGGCCGACATCTACGGCCTGACCACCGGCCTGGAAACCACCCGCCTCTACCCGGTCAGCCGCCTGGTCTCCCGCCTCTCGGGGGTGGTGGTGCCGCCCAACAAGGCCGTGGTCGGGGCCAACGCCTTTGCCCACGAAGCCGGCATTCATCAGCACGGCGTTCTGGCCCACCGGGCGACCTATGAAATCATGAAGGCCGAGGACGTGGGCTCGGTGCCGGCCGTCATGGTGCTCGGCAAGCACTCCGGCCGTCACGCCTTCCGCGACCGCCTGGAAACCCTGGGCTATCAACTGGACAACGAGCAGCTCTCCAAGGCCTTCGATATTTTTAAACGGCTCTGCGACGAGAAAAAAGACGTCACCGACGGGGATATCGAAGCCATCATCTCCGACCAGGTCCTGGCCGTGACCCCCGAACACCGCTATGAACTGCGGGACTATGCCGTGGGCGTGGGCGCCGGCCTGTCGACCGCCACGGTGGTCATTTACCGCAACGACACCGAACTGCGCGACGCGGGCACCGGCAACGGACCCATTGACGCGGCCTACAACGCCATCAAGCGGGCCATGAATTTTTACCCGCTCCTGGAAAACTTCAGCATCCGGGCCACCAGCCCCCGCTCCGACGCCCTGGGCGAAACCATTGTGGAACTGCGCTACGGCCAAGTCACCGCCCAGGGGCGCGGCGCCGCCACCGATGTGGTCAAGGCCAGCATCCAGGCCTATATCAACGCGGTCAACCGGCTCTACACCCAGGCCGCGGCCAGGGCCATCAAAATCGACGACCCGCCCGAGGCCAATCGCTGCTGAGGCGGCCTCCACTTCTTCATAAAATAAGCGGCGGCGGAGGGGAACCCCTCTCCGCCGCCGCTTATTTTTTAAGAAACTAGACGGTTTTATTGGAAAAAGGCTTCTATTTTATCCGACTTTCGCTTAAAATAAAGGCCAGAGGTTCCCCATGGACGATCAGCGCATTTTTGTGGTTGGCGACATCCACGGCTGTTATGACAAGCTGAAGAAAATGCTCCGCCGTCTGGACTGGCGACTCGGCCGGGGCGAATTGCTGATCTTCCTCGGCGACTACATCGACCGCGGCCCGGACAGTTATGAAGTGGTGGAAAGCATTCTGGAATTACAGGCGCAGGCCCCCGACGAGGTCATCACCCTGATGGGCAACCATGAGCGGATGTTTCTGGAACTGATCAGCGGCCAGGGGCGCCCCCAGCTCCTGGCCAACGGCCTGCCGGCCACCATCCGCAACTACGGCCGGCCCGCCCGGGAGCTCAGCGCGGCCCATCTGGCCTTCTACCGCGGCCTGAAATTATATTACGAGAGCCTGAATTATATTTTCGTCCACGCCGGCCTGCGCCCCGGGCTTGGCCTGGCCGAGCAGAACCCCCATGACCTGCTCTGGATCAGAGACGATTTCCTGCTGAGTGACTATAACTTCGGCAAAATCGTGGTCTTCGGCCACACCCCTTTCCAAAAGCCCCTCATCGCCCCCGGCCGCCTGGGTCTGGATACCGGCGCGGTCTACGGCGGCCCGCTGACCGCCGCCGTGCTGCCCGAGACCCGCATTATTTCCGTGGATTAAAACAGATCTCCTTTCAGCAGTCCCCGGTCCGTGTGTTTTTACTTGACAAAGCTTTTGGCTGCGAATATACTGATAATTGAGACTCAATAGCAATTATAGGCTGTCTGCTGAATTGTTTGGCGTTTATAATCGAGAGGAGGACAACGTGAAGCTTATTTCCATGCGACAAATGGCCAAACGTCAGAGGGGCGTCGTCAGCCGGGTCAGGGGCGGCGGCGAACTGGGCATCAGGATCCGGGAGATGGGCCTGGTGCCGGGGGCGACCGTTGAAATCGTAGGCCGGGCTCCCCTGAAAGACCCGGTGCACATCAAACTTTATGACAACAATCTGACTCTGCGCAACAACGAGGCCGATCACATCCTGGTCGACTTGGCGGGTGACGGCGAAAAAGACCAAGCGGAGGTTGAGGCGCATGAGTGAGGTCAAGCCCATCGTGGTGGCCCTGGCCGGCAACCCCAATGCCGGCAAAACCAGCCTTTTCAACCGCCTGACCGGTCTCAGGGCCCATGTCGGCAACTACCCCGGCGTCACCGTGGAACAAAAATGGGGCCAGTTCGAACATAAAGGCCGCACCATCAAAGTGGTGGATCTGCCCGGCACCTATTCCCTGAACTCCTATTCCCTGGACGAGCGGGTGGCCCGCGACTTCATCATCAACGAACGCCCCGACCTGGTGGTCGATGTGGTGGATTCCAGCAACCTTGAGCGCAACCTCTACCTGACCCTTCAGTTTCTGGAGCTCGGCCTGCCGGCCATCGTGACCCTGAATATGATGGATATGGCCGAAGCCAAGGGCCTCAACATCAATCTGAAAAAGCTGGAACAGGGCCTGGGGGTCACGGCCGTGCCGATCGTGGCCACCCAGGGCAAGGGCGTCGAGGTCCTGCTGGACCGCATCATTGAGGTGGCCAGCGAGCCGGAAGCTCAATGGAAGCCCATAAAAATCAGCTATGGCCATGATATCGACGAGGCCATCAAACAGATCCAGAGCCGGGTGGAGTCTTCCACCCTGCCCCTGGACCGGATGCCGGCCCGCTGGCTGACCCTCAAATATCTGGAAAGCGACCCGGCCGTCGAAAAACTGATATCCGCGGAAGCCCCGGCCCTCTCGGCCTCGGCGGCTCCCATCAAAACCAGGCTGGCCGGCCACCTGCGGACCACCCTGGACGACGACCTGGACGGGGTGATGACCGACCGGCGCTACGGCTTTCTCTCAGGGCTCAACCGGCAGGCGGTCACCCGGGTCCGCCGGGACAAGCGGGAAATCAGCGACGCCATCGACCGGGTGCTCTTAAACCGCCTGATCGCCCCCTTTTTTTTCCTGGCCGTGGTCTACGGCCTCTATCAGTTCACTTTCTGGGCCTCTGAACCGGCGGTGGGCTGGCTGGAGTCCTTTTTCGAATTTTTGGGCGAAACGACCGAAAACAACATGGCCGACGGCCCCTTGAAAAACCTGATTCTGGAAGGCCTGATCGGCGGCGTCGGCGGGGTGCTGGGCTTTGCGCCCTTAATCGCCTTCATGTTCATGGGCATTTCCATTCTGGAAGACTCCGGCTACATGGCCCGGGTGGCCTTTATTCTCGACCGCATCTTCCGGGCTTTCGGGCTCCACGGCAACTCGGTGATGGCCCTGGTCGTCGGCGGCGGCATTGCCGGCGGCTGCGCCATCCCCGGGGTCATGGCCACCAGAACCCTGCGCGACCCCAAAGAGCGCATCGCCACCATCCTGGTCACCCCCTTCATGACCTGCGGGGCCAAGCTGCCGGTCTTCCTGATGCTGGTGGCCGCCTTTTTCTCCGAAAACCAGGCCCTGGTCATGATGGGCCTGACCAGCTTCGCCTGGCTCATCGCCCTGGTCAGCGCCAAGCTCCTGCGCACCTTCCTTTTGCCCGGGGAGCCGGCCCCCTTTGTCCTGGAACTGCCGCCCTACCGGATGCCCACCGTCAGCGGCGTGCTGCTCCACGCCTGGGAACGGACCTGGAGCTACATTAAAAAGGCCGGCACGATCATCGTAGCCGTGACCATCGTCATCTGGCTGATGATGACCTTTCCGAGCCTTCCGGAAGACCGGCAGGCCGCCTTCGACGAGCGGGCGGCGGCCGTCGAGGCCCTGATAGCCGCCGAGCCCGAAGGCTCCGCAGCCTTGGCCGCCCTGGAAGAGGAAAAAACGGCCGTCAAGCTGGAAGCCGACTCCGCCACCCTGCGCAACAGCCTCGCCGGCCGCCTCGGCAGCGCCCTGGAACCCCTAAGCCGGTTGATCGGCTTTGACTGGCGCACCAACATCGCCCTGGTGGGCGGCTTCGCGGCCAAGGAAGTGGTGCTCTCCACCCTGGGCACGTCCTACGCCATGAGTTCCGATGCCGGGGCCGCCAGCCAGCCCGACGACGACTCCGCGACACCGGCCGAAGAAGAGGAAGACGAAGAAGACGCCCTCATCCGCTCCCTGGGCGCCAAACTGGCCTCAGACCCGGCCTGGTCGCCCCTGGCCGCCGTCTCCCTGATGGTCTTCGTCCTGATCTACGCCCCCTGCTTTGTGACCATCGTGGTCATCGGCAAGGAAATCGGCGCCAAATGGGCGGTCTTCTCCCTTCTGGCCAGCACGGTCTACGCCTACCTCATCTGCCTGGTCATCTTCCAGGGCGGCCAGGCCCTGGGCCTGGCCTGAGGCTGTTGACCCGGGTAACCCGCTGATTACGCATAGCGGGAGGTCTCAAGGGGCCACCGGCCATATTTACGGCCCGAGGCCATGAACTGGTCCAGATTTTCCAGCGGGCCTTCGTAGGGGATGTCGCAGCCGGTGGCCAGGATAAAGCCGCGGGGGCTGTCGGCGGCTTTTCGGAAACAATCCCTTACCGCCCGGTCCACCTCATCGGGACTGCCCTGCATCATTACTCCCAGGGGATCGACATTGCCGACCAGGCAGATTCGGTGGCCGACTTTTTGCCTGGCGGTTGCCAGGTCCACCAGATTGTCGAGGCTGAGCAAATCGACCCCGGTGTCGACCATCGGCTCGACGATCTGGCTGGTGTTGCCGCAGATGTGATAGGCCACAGAGGCCCCGGATTGATGAAGCTCATCCACAATCCGCCGGCTGTACGGGAAGACGAAATCCAGATAATTTTGTTTTTTCAAGATCGTGCCGGAGGCGACGGGGTCACAGAGAGTAAAACTTAAACCCAGGCTGTGGAGGTCCCGGCCTATGGCGATGATGGCCCCGGTGCACAGATCCAGAAGCCGGTGGACGTTTTCCGGATCTTTGACCAGACCCCGCAGAAGCCGGCCGGTGGGGTAGACGCTGGCGGCGGCGGTAAAAGGGCCGGAAATGGTGACGTCCACCCCGCACTCGTGGCCGACGGCCTCCAGCATTATTTCCGCCGCCTGGTAACGCTGTTGCAGCTCAGGGTCATTTTGCCGCTCGGTTCTGCTCATGTCCAGCCGGTCCAGGTCTTGCATGTCGTTTAAGGCGAATTCCCGGATGACCGGCACTCCATACTCCGGGTCGTTTACTTTGCTGCCCAGGGCGATGCCGATACCGTGGAGCCCGTAGTCAACGGTCAGGCCGTCGTTGCCCAGGCGCCGGTAACAGTCGATCTGCACTTGGGCCTCGTTGGCCGCGCTGGCCCGCATCTCCCTGAGACTCATCCCTGAAACTTTCGCCCCGATGGCGGCCAGAAAAGGCAATATGGGAATCCGGTCTATGTCCCGGCCCCGGCTGAAAGCTTCCAGACGCTCGTTCGGCGTCATTTGGTCGTCTTTATGCATGCCGTACTCCCCTTAAATGGCTTCAGACCTGAACAAGTCGCCCCGCCGGGCGGATTGACCGCCTGGCCTCCGTCATCGGCGGCCGTCAGGCGTGCCGGGAAATTTCATGGCGGCGGCGAAAAGACGATCATAGTTGTCGATGTCGCCCAATTCAAAATAGTCAATCCCGCTGGCCAGCTCTTCCATCTCGGCTCTGGCCTGCCGGGACATCAGGGCCATGTAGGCGCCGGCCTTGGAGGTATTGCCCGCATACTCGATCTTTTCAGCCAATTCAGCGGGAACCAGGCCGCAGGAAGTCAGGCTGTCCACCGGCAGATAAGCTCCGAACTGCCCGGCCACAATCACGCGATCCAGGGCCGACATCTCCAGGCCTGTTTTGAGCAGGAGAGCTTTGAGGGCGGAAAGAATCGCGCCTTTGGCCAGTTGCACCTGCCGGATATCCTTCTGGGTGACGATGACCTCGTCCGACGTTTTGGACAGGCGCAGCGCCGGTTTGCCGTTAAAGTCCAGGCAAAGACCCTTTCTGGGATCATCGGAAGCCAATTCGCCGCTTTTGACCAGGCGTCCATCCGGCCGGAGAAGGCCAATTTTCAAAAATTCACGGACAGCGGCCAGAATGCCGCTGCCGCAAAGACCGACGGGGCCGCTGTCCCCTATGGTGGTCAGGCTGATCGCCAAGTCGGCGGTCTCCCGGTTCCAGGTCAGGTTCAAATCCTCAATGGCCCCCTCGGACGCTCTCATACCCTTATGGATATTCATCCCCTCAAAGGCCGGCCCGGCCGCGCAGGAGCAGGCTATCAGCCGCCCGTGGCTGGCCAGGATGACTTCGCCGTTGGTTCCCACGTCGATGAAGATGACATTTTCCCGGCGGTCTTTCAAGCGGCAGACATAGGCCCCGGCCACGATATCCGCCCCGATGTAGGCCGAGACCGAGGGCAGTATGAGCACCTTGGCCGCGCCAAGACGCTTCAGGCCGATTTCCGAGCCCCTGAAGGCCAGGCCTCGGCTCAGGGTCGGGGCGAAGGGAATGAGCCCCAGGGAATCCGGGGCCAGCCCCAGCAGCAGATGGAGCATGGTGCTGTTGGCGGCCACCGCCAGATTGTAGATCCGGGCCGGGTTGACCCCGCCGTCCCGGCACACGGCCAGGGTCAGTTCCTCCAAGCCGTCGGTGACGGCCTTTTGAAGCCGCCTCAAACCCTCCGGGCCCTGCTCCTGGGCATAGGCTATCCGGGACAGGACATCCAATCCCCAGGGCGCCTGGGGATTGATCATCGAGGCGCCGGCCAGTTCCCGGCCGTCGAGGAGATCGACCAGGGCCATAACCATGGTGGTGGTGCCGATGTCCAGAGCCAGGCCATAGGCCTGGGCGGTGCTGTCGCCCGGCTCGACGGCCAGCGGGCGGCCATCGTCAAAGACGACCGTACAGCATTTTTCCCCGCTGACGTACCCGAGCTTAAGCGGCGCCAGGGTTTTCAAAGCGGCCAGGTCGGCCTGGCCCGCAGCGCCGCCGATCAGGCGGCCCAGCCACTCGTCGGCCGGACGGTTGTCGCCGGCGGCCCGTTTCGGAACCTGATAAAATGCTTTGCGCACTGACGGGGCGAACTGAAAATCCGGGATTTGTCCGGCGGCCAGGATCCGGGGCTTCTTCCACCCCGGAGGCAAATCCAGGGCCAGATCGCTTTCCGGACGCCTGAGGCAGGCCAGCCGATAGCCCTCGGCCAGTCTGGCCGGATCGATCAATTTGATTTCGTCCCCGGCCGGCGCGGGATCCGGGCCCCGGGTGATCCTGACCAGGCATTTGCCGCAGACGCCGTTTCCCCCGCAGGGGCTTTCCACCACGACCCCCGCCGTGTTCAGGGCCTCCAAGATAGTTTGTCCGGGACGGCATTCGACCGGTCCGAAGCCTGTGACCTCAATCATCGGGCTTGGCCGCCCGGTCCGTTTCCTGATTCTTGACGGTCGCCAGGATGGATTGGACATTGATCAGAGGGGAGCCGGTGCCCATGCCGCAGGCCGGGGAGATAATGTCGGCTCTTTTCAGGCAATGCCGGGTCAGGGCGGCCACTTTTTCGGGGGTGGACAGTTCCAGGGCAAAGGTGCTGACATTGCCCATGATGGCCCGGCCGGGGAAATTTTCCCTGGCTTTGCTCAGGCTGACCACGGCGTCGAAACTCAGGGCTTCGGCCGGGACCTGATTCAGGGATTTGAAGACGCTGTGCATCTTGCCGCAGATGTGGACGATCACGGCCGTCTCCGGAAAGGCTTTTTTGAGGCCGTCAATTATCCTGGTCAGGGCCGGGCGGGCATATTCGTCAAAAAGGACCGGCCCCAGAATTTCGCCGCTGGCGCTGGGGTCGGAAATGGCGATAAAGTCGGCCCCGGCTTCCATTTGCCTTAAGCCGAACTCCAGCAGCTCTTCGGTGATGAAGTTCATGAAATCTTTGGCCGCTTCCCTTTTGCGCCGCAATTCTTTATAAAAGGCGGCCGGCTCCATCAGAGAGCTGGCCACGCTGACCGGGCCGGCTAAATTGCCGATGACAGGCACCTGTCCGCCCCGTTCTTTAAGCAGGCCAATGGCCTCCAGCACCACCTTCAGCCGGCCCCGCTCAAAATTGAGGGGCGGAAGCTCCCCCCATTGGGTGACCGAGTCAATAACGTATTGAACCACATGGGGTTCCCGATCGATCGTCCCCAGGTCGACCCCGGCCCCCAGGGCCTCCGCCTCGGTGGTCATGCAAAACGGCAGCCCGTAGTTTTCAAAGCAATGCCGCTCATAAGAGGCGGCCGCCAGGCCGGCCATCAAGTCCGGCTCCAGATGCGCCCGGGGCCACAAGTTGCCGGCTTCTTCCATCAGCTCCCTGGTGATCATATTCATCATTCCGCCAGGGCAGATGCAGGGCGGGCGGTCAACCGTCCGCCTTTTTAAAGCCGACCTCAGTCTTTCTTTTTCGGTCATCATGAACGCGATGCTCCGCCCGTGTCCGGGCCGGGGATTTTGGCTTTCAAGTTCCGGGACGGCAGATCCGTTCCAGGCCTGGTCACTGATAAAAGCCATGATCAAAGACGGCCGCTTCAATGGCCTCCAGGTTTTCAGGCGGAGTGCCCGGGGCGATTTCGCAGGCCGGCATCAGCACATAGCCCCCGGGGTGCCGTTTGCCGGTTAAAAGGCAGTTTTTGACCGTCTCGTAAACCTCTTCCGGGGAGCCGGCCTGAAGCACCGAGTTGGAAATGTTGCCGGCCAGAATGTAGCGCTCGCCCAGAGCCCGGCCGGTTTTTTCCAGGTCCATTTCATGCCCGATGGAGAACATGGTGCGGTCCGGCAGATCCATATCCTGCCAGTATTTCAGATTGCCGGTGTGGTTGCCGCAGAGGTGGACCAGAATCTGTCTCACCCCGGCGGCCAGATAAAAATCAAAAAGCTCCCGGATATAGGGCAGGCAGAACTTTTCAAACAGGGCCGGCGAGATAAGCTGGTTGGATTCGGCCGGGTGGGGGCTGAACAAGGAGCAGTTCTCCGGCCCATATTTCTCCATCGTAATGGCGGCCACCTTTTTTATCAGTTCCGTTCCTTTGCGCTGCATCGCGTGAACCGCTTCCGGTTCGCGCAGCATCCAGCGCATGAATCTGGCGCTGCCCACCGCCCCGGCGCTCATATGGGTGGGCGAAGCCTCGGCCAGGGGAACCGGCAGGCCTTCCCGGCGGCACATCCGCTGAAAGCGGTAGAGGCGGGGAAACATCCCGGCGGTCATGGGGTCCGGGTCGGGCCAGTTGAGGGCTTCTTCCGGCGTGCTGATGACCGGATTGACCGAACGCGGCGCGGGCTCGAGATCGCTGTAGGGCCACTGGATTTCCCCGCCGAATTCCCAGGCCCCCCGGTCGGCCCAGCCATAGGACCGGGAGACGTTCATCCAGGGAAACAGTTCGCCAAAATACAGCGACGCCTGATAGCCGACCTCGGGGTAACAATAGTAATCGCCCCGGCTCACGCCATAATACCTTGATGAAAGGCCGGCGGCGGAGAGGGCGAAGGGCACCCGGTCGATGGGCGTTCCCCTAACCAGACCCTTCATGCGGTCCTCAAGGGACAAGCGGTCTTTGTCTTTCAGCTTTTTGTTCACGCGGGGTCCTCTCTGATCCAAGCGAGCCGAGCCCGGGCGGGCTGTTTCAAAATTCAATTATAATAATAATAAAAAATATCTATAGTTGTCGGCAGAATATCACAGGCGACAGAAGGTGGTCAATATAATTCTGGAATACGGCCAGGGCTGACGCCTATTAAAAAGCCGCTGCCTGCCCAGGGAACAGGTGGACTGCTGGTCATTCCGCTCCCCTCCGGGTCGCTCCATGCCCTTGCCGCGTCTGTTCCCCCCGCCGGCTACTCCGGGGAGAGGGCGAGCCGGAACCCAATGCGGACGAGGCGGTCGCCCGGCGAAATGTAGATCCGGCCGGCGGCGCGGCAGTACCGCGCGGTGCCGTCCCAATTACAGCTTGTTATATCCAGTCAGCCGATGCTGCTTATTCCATTATGGGCAAGAAGGCGCTTAAATGAACAGCATTGGCTCTAAGAGACTTATTTATCAAACAGCCTGAAACGCTGATGGATAAGCCGTTTGGAGCATTTTTCATATACGAAAGGAGCAGCACCATGAACGAGAACAAAATCACAGCCCTGTTAGCGATCTGCCGAAAAAAGAGCCGAAGAAAGCGGATAAAAAGCCAGCTTGATTTTACAGCGGATGACAACGAGAACGGCTGCTTGCGAGGTAGCCGTTCTCGTTATCGTGTCGGCATTTTGAAGCCTTTCAACGCTTCATTCAAAATGTACATAATGATATTATTCCAATATTTTTATATTGTTTTATTTTTGAACTCCAATTAACGAGAAATATTATTGTAAATGCTGCAACAAATTTTGTAAAAAATCAATCGCTTATTATATTCTCAATTTGTTTCCATTTATTCTGAACATTTTCTTCTCCATCAAAATAATTTAATTGACTGTTTTTACCAAATATCTCGTCTGATTTTGATTGCATCAGGTTAATTTTATTCGAGTCGGGATATTCACACACATCAAAACCGATAAATGTTCTTATATCCAAATAAACACAAGGTTCTTCCATATGATTGTACAGTTGGTGTGCTCCTGTTTCGCCAATCTCAAAAAATATCAAATCACCATTTTCGACGATTTTCATTCCTTCCGGCGTTCTTAACGTGGCAGAACCTGAAATTATCATAAACAATTCCTCCCCATATCTGTGAAAATGGTATGGACAGTTATATTGTCCCGGATTTAACTGCCGTAAATCGAAAAACAAATTTTGAGGATTTAGTTTTTTTTTAATTATTGAAACATCGGAGTATAACTTGAATTTATCTATTTTGTTAGGTTCTTCCTTAAATTCCCGTTGGGCTGCTTTCAAAATTGTCGCCATAATGTTCTCCTCTCTTGTTGGTGTTGGATATCCGTATGCCACGAAGCGTACGTATGGAAAGACGGCGCGGTCACGCGGCGGCTTTCCGTCTGCCCGTGCCGCCGCCAACGGCGACGAAAGCCCGCGACAGCGCCCACGGGACACTTTGCCGCAACGCGGAAAGTGTC
Organism: Candidatus Adiutrix sp.; assembly: GCA_031263565.1. Classification (GTDB taxonomy): domain Bacteria; phylum Desulfobacterota; class Desulfarculia; order Adiutricales; family Adiutricaceae; genus Adiutrix. The sequence goes on from JAISFR010000071.1 coordinate 14,091, forward strand.
AGAGTGGGTCACACGCTTTGAAAAAGCGTGTGAAACGCGCCCCGGCTACCACCTAAAATCTCTCTTTCATCTTGGCGATATGGGCATTTAATTTTTCTTTTGAAGGAGACCGTGCGCCCCCAAAATTCAGCCATGCGGCATCCTTTTTCTCCGCCGGCCCCACCATAGTGCATACGAGGTTGTTAACAAATTGATTCTCAATCATATTGCCGGAGTGGCCAACCAGCATTTCAGTTGGCGCGCCGGAAGTTGTTAAAACTGTTATCCGTTGAATGTGGGTAAGCAAGGGCTTCACACCGTTTTCTACATATGCATATCCAAATTCCGGCAGACACGTCCGTTCGAAGAAGGCTTTGACTATCGACGGTTCGCCATTAAACCAAATTGGAAAGATAAATGCGAGATGGTCTGTTTCCCGCAGCACATTCTGATACCGCTTCACCAACGGATCATGTGACTCGCC
>JAISFR010000080.1 GCA_031263565.1 Candidatus Adiutrix sp.
GGTGCCGGTGAAGGGTGAAGATATAATCGCCGCTCCGGCCGGGCCGCCCCAGCCGGGCTCCAGCCCGTTGAGCCGCGTGGCCAGGGCTGAAAGCCAGAGCCGGTGTTCGGGAGCCACTGAAACACTGAAGCGGCCGGCCGGGTGATGGGCCAGACGCACGATCGCCCCCAGTCCTCTAAGCAGGCCGTGCACACCGTAAAGCTCGGTGCTGAGGGCCAGACCCGGACCGACGGCCGACGGGAACGGCCGGGCCTGGCCAGCCAAGGCGGTCAAGGCCCGCCGGGCCTTTTCGTGGGCCTCGATATAAGACCTCCAGTGGGGGAAAAGAACCTGAGCTCCGGCCAGGTTCCACGGCGGCAGGCCCGCGGCGAAACTTTCTCTCACCAGGTCCTGGCCCCGCCAGAATCTTTCGACCGGGTCGGACGTCACCATTAAAAATCCGCTCAACAGGCCGGACAGGCCGAAAGCTCCGTGGTCCGTCGGCGCCAGACCACGCTGTCCGCCACTGTCCACCCAAGCCACGTAAAAAACCAGGGGCTCGAAGTCGGGCGCCCGGCCCGTCAGATGCGCCCAGGCCTGCTCAACGGCGGTGGCCTCAGGGCCGCCAGCCGCATGGTGATCGAAATTCAACAAATCCGCCCGGCCAGCCCCGCCGCATTCCAGAGCCAAAACCGCCGGGTCATTCAAAAGCTTGGCCGGGGCTTGGCCGGGCACAATTAAAAGATCATGAAAGGCTCGAGTCGCCCCGGCCAGAAAGGCGGCGGCGATGGTGTCCAGGTCGGGCTTGCGGATGACTATGGATTTAAAGGCGGGCGGCATGGCGTTTCCCTGCTTGGCGGCAATTCTCAAAGTAGCTTTCCATCTTCAAGTGCTCTGGTCGCAGCCGGGCAAAAAGTGCGATTTTTGCCCGGCCGGGGACTGATTGGCCGACCTGAGCGGTCGCTCCGCTCCGTCGCCCTCTCCGGGGCGACCGGCTATTTTTATAATCGGGCGTACTTTGAGAATGGCTGCCTGCTTGGCAGTCTGTCTTCCAGCATGGCACAAAAGCGCCGAAAAATCCATTTGAGCTTTTCAATTAGGTTTAAATATGCTAATTATGTGATACGAGACAATATTTAACAAAGATGAATAGGCATGACCAAGCGTAATTCCCAAAATACCCTTATAAGTTGGGTGGGCACAGCCGATTTGAACGATTTGAAGCTGGACAAGCCCGACGGGCCTCTGGCTTCGATCCTGCGCGACCGTTCTTTCAGTACTCTCCACTACTTCTATACCAGTGACCGCGCCGGGGGAGTGGAGAAGCTGATCGCGAAACTGCGCGCGGAACATAAAAATTTGAAAGCGCTGGGGCACGACGCCGGGCCGTTGCTCCCCGACATTTATGGCCCGATCCATGAATTCATGGAAAAAGTTTGGCCCCCGATATGTGCGGGCGACCATGAGCTGGCCATTAACATCACCTCCGGCTCACCGGCCATGTGCGCCATAATGATTTATTTCGGCCGCTCCGCGAACGCCGAACTCCTGTCCACCCGCTCGGCCAAGGACGCCGGAGGCGGGAAGCGGGTGATGACGGTGAATTGGTCCTTTGGCCCGGCCATGCGCCGGGCGATCGGCGAAAGCGACGAAATTTACGGCCTGCCGGAACACGAGCGCCGTGATCTGCAATTTAAAATCGCCCCGGTGAAAAATAAGGTCGGCATTTTGATCCAGGGCGAAACCGGTTCGGGCAAAAGCTACCTGGCCAGGCGCATCCATACCTGGAGCGGCAGGCCCGGGAACTTTGAAGAACTCAATTGCGCCGCCATTGCCACCGACGCCAACACGTTCAAATCCGAACTTTTCGGCCACGTGACCGGGGCCTTCACCGGGGCAAGCAAAGCAAAAGACGGGGCCTTTAAGTTGGCCCATCGGGGAACCCTGTTCCTGGATGAAGTGGCGGAATTGACCTCGGAACAGCAGTCCCGTCTTTTATCCGTGGTTCAGGAAGGAACTTTCCGTCCCCTGGGCGGAACCAAGGATCAGAGCAGCGACGCGCTGCTGATCGCGGCCGCCAACAAAGATTTGGTGGAGGAAGTCCGGGCCGGGCGATTCCGTTCAGATCTCTATTACCGGTTGGCTGAATACACCGTACACCTTCAGCCGGTCCGGGCCATGGCGGCGGAAGCCAGAACCAGGCTTTTAAACCAGATCCTCGAAAAGCTGGGAAAAGAGTTCGGCGACAAGATGCTCGGAGACGAAGACCGGGAAGCGCTGCTAAACTACCACTGGCCGGGCAATATCCGCCAGATGGAGCATCTGCTCAAAAGGCTGCACCTGTTAAGCGAGGGAGGGACTGTCACGTCCGCCCGGCTGCGGGCGGAACTGGCCAGGCCGACTCCCGAAATTTCCAGCGCTCAGCCCGGGCCGGAACTTTGGGCGGATCTGCCGCTCGAAGACGCCGTGGCCAGGCTGCGTCTGGCCCGTGTGGAACAGGCGCTGGAGGAATGCGGCGGCGAAAACAGACGCGGCGCCCTGACCCAAGCCGCCGCCAGGCTTGGCCTCAGTTTGCAGACCCTGAACAATTATCTCCGGAATGGACGCCAGACGGAGCAATCTCTGAAAGACAAAGCCAAGTTCTAATTTTTGCTGAATTGAACTGAAAATTTTCACCACGAAAGTCAAGCCTTCGGCTGCCTGCGTTCAGATATCAATAAATTTAGTATCTTACGGCCTGAATATTTTTGGCCCGCACCGTGCTAAATCAAGGCCGCGGGAACTCATCAAAGCAGCCGGGAGGCAACATGAGCCAATACGCATACCTTTACATTGAAGTGGGCGGCATTCAAAGCTTCATTTTTTCCACCGGAAAGCTCAGGGAGATGATCGGCGCCTCTCAGGCCGTCGTGGACCTGACTGAGGTTCTATATGACGGCGTGGTTCAGGAATTGGGGCTGACCCCGGTCCCTGAGCCGCGCCCCGGCGGGGGTTGGCTGGTTGAGATACTGAAAAACGCCGGTCGGTTGAGATTAGTTATGGCTGAAACCGGGGCCCGCCGCTTTTTGTCGGCCTATTCCAGAGAAGCCCTGACCCGCTGCCCCGGGCTGCCTCTTTATGGAGCCCTGACCGCTTGCGACTGGGATAACGAGAGCTTGAAAAAAGCCGGAGACGAAAGCAGCCGCCTGCTTTCCCGCCAGCGCTATTCCAGGCCGGCCCCGGCCGGGCTGGGCCTGATTCCGTTTGTGGAAAGCGCCCCGCGTGACGGCCTGGCGGCCGCCGGGCGCGGGCTGGACAACGGCTGGCTGTCCTGGCCGTCTCTGGCCCGCGAAGACCGGGAACTGATAACGGCCGCCGACCGGCGCCTGAAAGACCAATATAATCCAGCCGTCAGGGAAAAATTGGACGCCGTGGGGCTCCCCCCCAACACAGCCATCAGATGGTGCGACGATTTCAGCGAACTTCTGGACGGCCAGGAAAAGGGCCGCCTGGGCCTGGTGCATATCGACGGCAACGACCTGGGCCGGCGCTTTAAGGAATACGCCGATAACATTCGGACGGAGAACCCGGCTGACCGCCACAAAGAGATGGCCAAGCTTTCCCGGAGCATAGATCAGGCCAATAAAGCCGGGCTGAAAGCGGCCCTGGCCCGGGTCGCCGCCCAAGACGGCTTTGGCCATCAGCGCACCAGGCGGAAGGCGGGCGACGCCGTCTATCACGTGCCGGCCAGACCCCTGGTCATGGGCGGTGATGACCTGACGGCCTTCGTGCGGGCGGACCTGGCTTTCGACTTTGTGCGGGCCTTTGTCGAGGCCTTCGAAGAAGCGAGCCGGGCGGAAGGGAAGCAGGCTCTGACTGTGGGCGTGGGGCTATTGCTGATGCCGCCGGGCTACCCCTTTGCCAAAGCCTATCACCTGGTCGAAGATCTCCTGGGCAGCGCCAAAAAAGCCACCTTGAAAGCGGAGCTCCCGCGAAGCAGCAGCCTCGACTGGCTGGTCCTGACTTCGGATGTGGAAAGCGACCTGGACGCCCTGCGCCAAAGAATTTACAGCGCCCCAAACGGCTTGTGCCTGACGGCCAAACCCCTGGCCCCGAAAGACGGCCAAAGTTTCGCGGAGGCCGTCGACGATTTCCTGGCCAGAGCCCGGACCGTTTTGGAGCAGTTGCCCCGGGCCCAGGTGCGGGCCGCCGCCGAAAAGTGCCGCGAGAGCGAGGAGGCCGCCGGTGAAGCCTTCAGGAAGCTCAAGGAGAATATCGAGCGCGAACTCGGCGGGCGAAAAGGTGAGGGCTTGATTGACCAGGCCGGGTTTGAAGAGATTTTTCCCGGCGGCAGCTTCTTCAAGGAAGAACCGAAAGGTAAAAAATTCACGGCTCTTCTGGACTATCTCGAACTGGCCGGCCTGTTCAAACACGGCGGGGAGGATGTTCATGCGCTTTAATCTGGAAATCAGCTTTTTGTCCGACTGGCATGTCGGCGGCGGTCTGGGCGACGGGTACCTGGCTGATGCCACCTTGGTGCGCGAGGCGACCGGCTGGCCTTATCTGCCCGGCCGGGCGGTCAAGGGGGCCCTGCGGGAAGGGGCCCGCCGCCTGGGCCTGGCCCGGGAGGATCTGGCCGAATGGGAGGTGAACCTGTTCGGTTCCCTGACCAATGGCGAGGGCCTGAACCGGCCCGGCCGCTTGCAGGTGGGCAACGGCCGCCTGCCCGGTGATCTGGAGCGGCTCCTGGCCTCAGAATCCGGGGCCGATCGCCTGAACTATGTGCGCGATATGACCATCCTGCGTCGTCAGACCGCCGTCACCGAAGCGGGCGCCGCCAAACCCGGGACCCTGCGGGCCCTGGAATGCGGCGCCCCCGGGCTTTTCTTCACCGCTGAAATTCAGGTCGACCGCCAGGGCCTGCCCGCGCCGGAAGACTGGCTGAGGCAATATTTTTCAGCCGTCTGCGGCCTGGTCAAAAGCCTGGGCGGGCAGCGTTCACGCGGTTTGGGCCGCTGCCGCTTCAAACCGGATTTCGAGGCCGAAGGCCAAACCATCGTCGCCCCGGCTATTTTAAAGAGGCTGTGACATGCGTGAATTCATCCTGAATTTCGAGGCCTTCGAACCCCTGGTCATCACCGACGGCTCGGCCGAAAGCATGAGCCATCAGAGTCTGGACTATATTCCCGGCAACATGCTGTTGGGGGCCATGGCCGGCCGATGGCTGGCCGGGCAAAGCCTGGCCGGCGGCCGGCCCGACGATCACCCCAAGTTCCGCGATCTCTTCCTCAACGGCCAGGTCGAATGGGGCCACGCCTACCCGATGCTGGATGCTGAGCTTTGTGTGCCCATCCCCAAAAGTTTCAGGCGCCTCAAAAACCAGCCGGGCCTGCCGACGGCCGGCCGGGATTATGACGACGGCCTGATCATCAATGCCCTGGGTCACGATCCGGTGGGCGGGGCTGAAGAGCTGAAGGCTCGGGCCCTGAAGATATACGGCCAGGACAGAGTTAAACTGGAAAAATGTCCCGGCGGCTTTATGTCGCCCCAAGCCCCGCACTGCCGGCCCGACCAGTCCGGGCAGTGGAACATGCACGTCTCGCTGGATCGCCAAAAGCGCCGGGCGGCCGAGGGGCTCTTGTTCGGCTTTTCATCTTTGGCCGCTGGCGCAAAATTTCAGAGCACGGTCTATGGCCGGGCCCGGGCCGCCGAAGACCTGCGCCGCCTGCTGGACTCGGTGGACCGGCTGAAGGTGGGCCACGCCCGCTCGGCCGGCTACGGCGGCCTGCGCCTGACCGCGAAGAACGAACGACCCCGCCTCGCGCCGGAAGCGGTCCGGCCGGGCGATGGCCGTCTGGTGATATTTCTGCTTTCGGATTATCTTTCCGCCAAATCTTGGCAGAGCCCCCTGGAAAATTTGCTGGAGGAACTGGGCCCCTATTTCGGCGAACTTGAAATCGTCGGGGAGAGCCCGGGTGAGCGGCTCCATCTGTTCACCGGCCACCGGCTCATCGCCGGCTTCAACAATTTGTGGCGGCTGCCGCGCAGCAGCCGGGAGGCGCTGGAAAAGGGCGGGGTTATCGAGGCGCGCGTCATAACCCCGGTCGTGGACCCCAAGCCGCTGCCCCCCAGTCTGGGCGGCGGCCGGCTGGAAGGTTACGGCCGGCTGATGATCGACCCCGACTTCCTGAGGGCCGGGCTGATCAACATCAGCCGGCGAAGCCGGAGCCAAGGCGGGGGAGCTGGTGAAGAAAAGCCGCGTTCTCTCGCTCCGAAAAGTGAGCGTCTGCTGAAGCTGATGCGCCGGAAGGCCCTCAGCCGGGAAGTGAAGCGCCTGGCCCTGGAAGCCTTGGATGAGCCCAAGTTCAGGCATTTCATAGAAAAGGCGGCCAAGACCCGGGTCAGCCAGAGCCAGCGCGGCCAATTGCGCCGCCTGGTGGTCGAAGAGGCCCGGGAGAACTGGAGGGGCCTTTTCGAGGCCGGCCTGGCCAAAAAAACTATCAAAGACAAGTGGGACCAAGGGGTTGCCAATCATCCTGGCAGCGGCCGACTGGAGCATTTGAGTAAAATCATGCCCTATTTCCTGGACCAGGATTTTGGCGGCGAACTGCTGGCGGCCGGCCGGCTGGCTCTGCCCGGCGGCGGTCTTCAGGCGGAAGAAAGGCCCGCCGCCCTGGACCGGCTGCACCGCGTTTTTTTGTTGACCCTGTTGAGCCGCTGGGAGAAATTGTTCCGCAGCCCTGGGCAAGGAGGATCAGAATGATTTATCTGGCCCGTTTCATCATTGAGCTGGTCACGCCTCTTCATTGCGGCGGCGGTGAAGACGACGGCTTTGACCAGCCGGTCGTCCGCGACGCCTTCGGGCTCTACCGCCTCCCCGGCAGCACGGTGGCCGGGCTTCTGCGGCGCGAGGCCGGCCGCCTGGCCCCCGATGACCCCGAGGCGGTGGCCGAGCTTTTCGGCCGCCTCGGCCCCCGGCATGAAGACGGCCGGGGCTCCCAAATCTGGTGCCACGACGCCCGCCTGCTGGATTTTGAAAGCGGCCGGCCGGCCGACCTGAAAAAAATGGCGGGCCTGGAAGTTCAGATGCCCCTGGGCCCCTATATCCGCGATCATGTGCGCCTGAGCAACCTGGAAGTCGGCGAGGCGGCCAAGGGCGGCACGGCCGAAACCGGCGGCAAGTTCGACGAGGAATACGTGCCCGCCGGGGCCCGCTTCGCCCTGGAATTTTTCCTGGACGGCTGGAGCGGCGAACCGTCTCCCCAAGCCGTGGCGATGTTCAAAAAACTGTGCGCGGCCGTCAAGGCCGGGGCAGTGCGCTTCGGCGGCAAGGCCGCCGAAGGTTTTGGGGAAGTTAAGGCGCTGGAATCAAAGCTCCGCCGCTTTGACCTGAAAAGCGAGGCCGGCCTGGCCGGCTGGCTCAATCTCTCTGAAGGCCCCGGTTTTGCTGAAGCGGAGGGGGAGCGGCTGGAAATAGCCGGCTATGACCGGCCCCCGACCGGCCAAGGGCTCAGCGGCCGCCTGCGTATCCCCCTGGTCGGCGACGGCCCCCTGCTGGTCGGCGGCGGGGTGATCCTGCCTGAGGCCCGGGACAGCCAGGGGTCTGAGGAAGAGGCCGACCTGGTCTTCTATCGGGAGCCGTTCTTCGATTACGGGACCGGCCGGGCCATTTGGCGAAAAGTCGTGCCCGGCTCCTCGCTGCGGGGGCTTTTGCGCCACCGGGCCCGCCGAGTGGTCCAGGCCCTGACCGCTGCGGACGCCCCGGCCAACACCATAATCGCCGGCCTGTTCGGCGAAGTTGACTCCGGTGATCAAGGGCGGCCCGGCAAGCTCTCCGTGGCCGACGCCCCCCTGCCGGAGTCGCCCGGCGTCAGGGTGCAGCACGTGGCCATCGACCGCTTCACCGGCGGCGCCCTGGACGCCCACCTTTTCGATGAGACCCCGCTTTGGCGGAACGGTTTGGAATTGGAGCTGCGGCTGGCTTTCGAAGGCCTTAACGCCACGGAGGCGGCGGTGCTGGCCCAGGCCCTGGCCGACTTGCTGACCGGCCAGGCCGCGGTGGGCGGCGGCGGCAATCGCGGCCACGGTTTTTTGAAGCTCAAGAAATCCGAAGCCCCTGGGGGCCAGACCCTGGCCGGCCTTAAGGGCCAAATGGAGTGGGACGGTGAATTTTTTCGCCCGGCGGACGGCGGCGGGCCCCCGGAGACCTGGCTGGCCCGGCTGGACCAGGCCCTGGCCGAACTGGAGGATAAGCCATGACCAGCCTGATTGCAACGCGGATCGAAAGCCGGGAAGAAGTTTTTGACCTGGAAACCGGGGCCCCGGCCCTGACCGAATGGTTCAACCTTTTCGGACCCCGGGCCGTCTACCTTCTGGAAGCCACGGACCGGGCCGAAATGGGCCGCTTCGAGGCCGGGGCCCGGCCGGCCCTGGAGGGCTGCTTTTCCCTGATCGTCTGCGATCAGGAAGCGGAACTGCGCCTGGAGAAGGGTCCTTTCGAGTCCCGGGCCCGGGTGCGCCTTCTGCGTGAGGGCCGGGGTGACGTCGCAGTTCTGGCCCGGGAAAGCTCCTATTATCTGCGCGACCATTTCCAAAAGAAGGTCGGGCGCGGCGCCCGCCTGGTCTTCCGCGAATACTTCAGGGAAGACCGACATGGCTGGCACTCATTCGAGGCCGGGCGGCTGGCCGGCCTGAAAGGCGGAGGCGAATGATGAGCGGCGAAAAAATCAAGGGAACTCTTGACGTCAAAGTGGAGGGCAAGCCGCCGAAAAGGGCTTTCTACGCCGCTTACATCAATGCCAAAGGCAAGCCGGTGACCTTTCGCGTTGTCGGCGGCAACCAATGGTTCGCCTCCGAAATGGCTGAAAAAGGGGCTGAACTGGAAATAGTTTTAGGCGCCGATCCAAGCAGACATCAGGTCACCATCGTCGGCAAGCCTGTTATTGAGCCGGCCAGGCCCAAAGAATCCAAGCCGGTTCAGAATCGGCGGCCGGCCTCTGGCCAGGCGCCCAATCGCGGCGGCGGCGGGGCCGGCCAGTCCGCCCCCACGGCCGCGTCTTTGGGGATCTGGGCCACCGCGCCTTACAACTTCATTCCCTATGACCGAGACCGCATTGTCGGCGGGGCGGCGCCCAAAAGCCCTGATCAGGCCTGGTCCGGACTTATCCACTGCCGGCTGGAAGCCGAAACCCCGCTTCTGGTGGCCGGTCCGGGGGAAAAATCTGAAAATGGCGACCGGCAAGCCAAGGAGCGCCGCTTTCTGGAAATAGAGGGCCGCAAGGTCATCCCGGGCTCCAGCCTTAAGGGCCTGCTGCGGTCTTTGATCGAAGCCCTGAGCTTTTCGCGGCTGGCCCCGATCAACGACCGGCTGCTGGTGTACCGCGACTTTCGCAAAGAGCGCTATATAAGTATTATGGGCATCAAGCAGGAAGACGCCCAAAAAGGCCGCGAGCTGAAAAAGGGCCGGCAGCGGGCCGGTTGGCTGCTGCGCAAGGGCGCCGAATATAGTCTGGCGCCGGTGGATTACGAGATGCGGCCGAAAGGCGACTGCACCCGCGAGGTGTGCACCGGCCCGGTTCCCAAACTCAAAAGCCCCAACCGCTATTACTTTGCCCTGCCGAAACCGGGCGGAGAATCCATCGCCATTGACCCGGCCCTGGTGCGCGACTTCAAGGAGCAGTTGAGCAAGGACCAGGAGTCTCTGTTGAATGCCCGGGTCAAGGGCTGGGACAGCATATCCGGAAAAAACCCCCTGCCGGTTTTTTGGGTGGACGACCCGGAGCGGGCGGCGGGTGAACTGTTTTTTTTCGGCCTGCCCAAATGTTTCCGCATTCCGTATAAAACAAACCCTGCCGGCCTGATCGCCGACGACCGGCGGCCGGATTTCGCGTCCACCCTCTTTGGCACGGTCGCGGGGGGGCTGGCCGTCAAGGGCCGGGTGGCTGTGGGCCACATGGTTCTGGAAAAGGCGGTCGAGGCCGCCCCGATCACCGCCACCCTGGGCCAGCCGCAGCCGACCTGCCTGCCGCATTATCTGGTTCAGGACCCGGAGAAAGTCCGGGTGGGCAAGAACAACTCACGCGAAATCAATCCGGACAGCCTCACCAGCTATGACGATCCAGAGGCCCGGCTGCGCGGCCGCAAGTGGTATTGGCACCGCGACCCGGAGGCCAAGCCGCCCACCGGCAACGCCAACACCGATGGCCGCTTTTTCCCGGTCGAGGCCGGGGCCTGGGGCCGCTTTTGCCTCAGGGCGGACCGCCTCAGCCTGGCGGAAGTGGGCGCGCTGCTGGAGGCCCTGCAACCAGGGGGCGGCGGCCTGCACAAGCTGGGTTTAGGCAAGTCTCTGGGCCTGGGCTCGGTCCGCCTGAGCATTGAAGAACTGGACCTCGCCCCGGAGCGGGAGCGGTACCGGTCCCTCAGCGCCCGTTTCAGCGGCCGGGCCGGGGCCGATTTCGACCGGGAGGCCGCCCACCGGGCCTTTAAGAAATTCGTTCTCGACGAGCTCCAAAAGATGGGCGAAACCGGGACGGACTATGAGCAACTGCCGGCCATTAAAACGCTGCGGGCCATGATGGATTATGACGGCCGGCCGGCCAACGCCCAAACGGCCAACATGGCTTTGCACAGCCGTGATGGCCTCAGCTATAAAAACAAGGCCGTGCTCAGGGACGCGCTGGACATTCACCCCGGTCCCCCGCCGGGTCGATAAAAAAAGGCCCTGAGTCCCCCGTTTCGTCCGGACTTGTCAGGCCGCTTCATCAAGCGCCAAGGCCGTTTCTCTTCCAAGTTTTCAGCTTGACGGAGAAACGGCCTTTTTTGTGCCCTGTGCTTATGGCCTGACCCGCGCCCGCAGCGGCCGAGATCACCTGACGGGACCTCGTCGCCAAGTTGCCCGGGAGTCGCAAGCCCACGCGCGGGGGAGAGATCCTGGCCCCGATGGCCGCCCCGGGTCGTAACCCTGCGCGCGCGGGAGAGATTTGAACCGTCTGCCGGCGGTTTTGGCGGCCTTGGGGAGGGATAATGTCGGTCTGCCCAAGAAGCATAAACCACGCTTTGACGGCCAAGTGGTGATTGGTTGGGCCGAGATAGATGGTGTCAGCTATGGCCTGACAATGGAAATTGTCAAGGCGGACCGGGCGATTGTCGGCACTTTCTTTAAGGATAAGCCGAAGAATATCGAAAACTGGGTAAGGCAGATGGTAGATAAAGAGAAGGCCGTCACGGCGCCAGCGGCTCTCTGGCATGCCCGAGTCCCCAAAGGGAACGAATTCCGTGATCAGCCTTCGATTGACAATATAGCACCTCAGGGCGATAAGGGCAAGCGGCTTAGCGGCTTGAGCAGTCGGCCTTCAGCGCCAGCCCCCCACCGTTATGACCGGCCCAGCCTGTCAGCCATCGGCACGGGCGAAGGGGTACAGGTTCACGGCTGGGGTCGTAACCCCACGCGCGGGGGAGAGATCATCCAAAGAGCAAAAAGCCTTCCGGCAAGGCATCGTAACCCCACGCGCGTGAGAGAGATCGGGCGGAAACTGGCAGTCCTTAACCGGGATTGACAGTCGTAACCCCACGCGCGTGGGAGAGATCTCACGGGCCAAAGAACTGGAGCAAGCCGATGCGTCGTAACCCCACGCGCGTGGGAGAGATC
>JAISFR010000029.1 GCA_031263565.1 Candidatus Adiutrix sp.
TGAATCTGGAATAACAATATGTCATCGTTGAATACACTTGCCATTATGAAAAAAGACAGCCTGGCTGTAATTTGGCCTGTATATTGCTCTCTCTCTCTCTCTCTCTCTCTCTCTCTCTCTCTCTCTCTCTCTCTTATTAAGTTTACTTGCAATAACCCTTGGAGCAGTCCTCGGCAGAGGATACTCTTACGGTTGTTTTATCCGGGCCTGCACTTCAGGCCACCACCCTCCGTATAGGTAATAGGAGCAAAGCTATGTCTTTTTCACGCCGCGCCGCCGGCCTGTTGATGGCCGCCTTTTTGGCCGTCCCCTCCATTGCGCTGGCCGAGGACGAAGAAAGCGAAGACCGGGCCGCCACGTCCAAATCTTCGGAAGAAACGCCGGTGGTCACGGTTACCGCCACCCGGACGGAAAAGGTTTTAAACGAAGTCCCGATTTCGGTGACTCTGGTGGACCAGCAGGAACTGCGGCGCAACCCCGCCCTGGATGTGCCCACCCAGTTATCGAAAACGCCCGGGGTTCAGGTGCACGGGCAAACCGGCACCCGGCGCGTTATGATTCGCGGCATGACCGGCTCCCGGACCTTGATCCTCGTCGACGGCGTCAAGCAACCTGAACTGCGCGGCATTGACGGCTCTTTTTACAACATCGACCCGAGCAATATTGAACGCATTGAAGTCATCAAAGGCCCGGCCTCGGTCCTCTACGGTTCCGACGCCATAGGCGGCGTGGTCAACATCATCACCAAAAAAGGCAGCGAATTCGACAAGCCCATCAGCCTTTACGCCGGCCTGACCTTTGACGGTTCAACCGCCAGCCTGGAGCCCAGGCTCGCCCTGTCCGGCCGTAAAAGCGGCTTCAACTACCGCCTTTCCGGCAGCGGAATCGACGCCGGCGACCGCGACACGCCCGAGGGCAAGCTGTGGCACAGCGCCTTCACCCAGCGCGAATATGCCGGGAACTTTGGCTATGACTGGGATAAAGGCGGATTTAATTTGTCTTTTGACAACTATCAAGGGACCGGCGAAACAATTGCGACCGTGACCCAGGGCGACGGCTTGCTGGTGCCCACCGATCCCTGGCGGACGCCGACTATAACCACCGTGGGCGAGACCCCCAGAAACGACCGGACCGGCTACAACGCCAAACTTGATTTGTACGATCTGTCGGCTAACTTGAAAAAACTGACGCTGTCCGGTTTTTATCAGCAGTTGAAGAGAGAGAGCGACACCATCGCCACTTTCAGGCACGCGACCCACGCCGCGGGTTCCAGGACGGCCAAAACTTATAACGACCACGACTCCCTGGGCGGTTCCCTTCAGAGCGAATGGCTGCTCGGCGCCGATCATTACGTCATTTTGGGCCTCGATTACGACAAATCGGAATTCGATTCCACCGGCTTGAATTATTCCGCAAGCGGGGCCGTCACTTCCAGGGACCTGAGAGCCGGCTATCAGGAAACCTTCGCCGTGTTCGGGCAGGACGAATGGAGCCTGACCGATCATCTCGCCGCCACCCTGGGGCTGCGCTATACGTCCATTGAGACCGCCCTGACCCGCTACAGCAGCAACCCCGGCATGCTTGACAGCAGCCGCGATTCCAAGGTGGTCGGCAGCCTGGGACTGGTTTATTCCGGCATTGAGGATTTCTACTTCAGGGCCCTTTATTCCCAGGGCTATCGCAACGGCAACCTGCTCCAGAAATTCATGGGTTCCGGGACCTTTATGCTGGCCAATCCCGAACTTAAACCTGAAACCTCCGACAACTATGAACTGGGCCTCCGCTATGACAACGGCCGTCTCAATCTTGATCTGGCCCTGTTTTACAACGATCTGACCGACGGCCTGGCCATGGTGGAGGTCGGCAACAATGTCTATCAATATATCAACTACAGCAAACTTGAAACCACCGGCCTGGAACTGGCGCTGAACTACCGCATCCCCGAGACGAACTTCACGCCTTACGGTTCCATGACTATCCTGAATTACCGGACTTTTGACCAAAGAACCGGCTTTAAGACCAACCACAACGGCACCCCCAGCATCTGGGGCCTGATCGGCTTGAAATGGGAGACCGACATCAATGATTCGGCCTTGTTTTACATTGACGGCAACGCCCAACTCTCCGGCGGCGCCCACGGCGAAAGCTACAGCGCCGCCAGCGGGCGGATCACCGGGAGCAACTACAGAAAGGCCTGGCAAACCGCCAATCTCGCTTTCGGCTTCGAGGGTAAAACGGAAAATTTCAAATACAACACCTCGTTAAGCCTGAGAAACATCTTTGACCAGCACTACACCCCTATTGTGGCCAGCCCCATGCCGGAGCCGGGTTTCAATACCGTGCTGTCTTTCGGCATCGAGTTTTGAGCGCTCGAGAATTTATCAAGCCCGGCCAAGGGCGACCAACGATCAACAAGGAGACCTCCATGCCTTTCATTTCCAAAGCAAGCTGCCTGTCAATCCTGATGCTCATGTTCTCCGCCTCCCCGGCCCTGGCCCACAGCCTGTGGCTGGAAACAGTCGAGGCCCATCCAAGAGCCGGCCAGGCCCTGGAAGTCAATGTGGGCTTCAATGAAGGGTTTGAAGTCACGGACATTCTTGAACAGAGCGTGCCCATGATCTCCGCGCCCTATCTGCTCAGGAAGGACGGCGAAATCAAGTTCAAACCCAGGGGCGGCCCGAATTACGCCTATCTAAGCGAAAAGCCCGTTCCGGCCGGCAGTTGCCTGTTGTTTGCCGAATACAAGCCCTTCATCATGGGCCACGGCGACAGCCGGAAAAACAAATACATTATGACCGCCAAGCACATCGTCAATATTGGCGGCGGCCATGACGACCTGGTGGCCCAGCCCCGGCACCAGAGCCGGCTGGAAATCGTGCCCCTGGCCAACCCCTCCACGCTCAAAGCCGGCGGCTCGTTGCCGGTTCAGGTCCTGTTCGAAGGCCGGCCTTTAAGCCGCGCCGAATTATTCGGCGATTTCCGGGGTTTCAATCCCGCCGGAAGCTGGGGCTTGGCCAAGGCTTTTTACTGCAAAACCGACCAAAACGGCCAGGTCGATTTTCTGCCGACCAAAGGCGGGCTGTGGATATTGAAAGTGCGCCATGCCGTGCCCAATGAAGACCAGTCAGAAGCGGCCGAAACAGTCTATCTGTCAAACGTGACCTTTCAGGTCGGCGACTGATGAAAGATGTCCATTAATCATTACGCGCTGCTGTCCATGATGGTCTGGGCGGCGATCGCGCCGGTCCGGCCGGCCGACGCCCAGCCGCTCCCGGCGGCCCCGGCCGCGACGCCGGCTTCGGCTTCCGAACTTGGGCCTTACGGCTGGTGGTACTCCAAAAATCCCGACCCCTTCAGCCGTCCGCCCTCAACCGGCGGCGGCCGGGCGCCTGACGGCCCAGCAGCCCCGCCGGCGGACGCCGGCGGGGCTGACGGCCAGGCTTCCAGCCCCCGGCCCGCCGCCCAGCCGGCGACCCACAGCTTTGCCCTGAACCGCAGCCCGGTTCAAAGTCTTTATCTGGCCGTCAAGGGCGCGGCCAGGCCGGAAACGGCGCCGGAAGTTTACTATCGTTTTACGGCCAGAACCCTGGAACGGCATGGAGGAGTGGCTCTCGGCTCTTCCTGGCACCAGGCGGAAGTGGGCCTCGACGGCGAGGCCTGGCGGGCGGACCTGCCCGGGGTCTCCTTTGGCACGGTGGAAGTCTATTCCCGTTTCCGGCTGGGGGAACGCCGGGTTTACAGCCAGCACAACTATCTGCACTTTCTCCGAAGCGAAGACGCCGAAGGGCTGCAAATGCCCGCCCGGACGGAATTGCCCGGGGATTGGCCGCAATTCGTCTTCCCGACCAGCAGTTATAACGACATGCCCTTTCGCGGCGCCCGGACTGGCCAGGACATTGAATTTGAAGTCCGGGGACCGGCCGGCGCGGCCCTGCCCACAAGCGGCAAAGTTATTGAAGACAACCTGGCGGAGGCCGGCGACCTGGTCTATTCCGCCCTGGCGAAAAAATTTTCATACCAGTTGCGGGAGGATGAACTTCTGGCCCAAGCCGGCCGCCCGGGAACGAAAAAAGCCCTGGCGGTGATAGCACTTCCTGATTCCGGCGACCTGATGACCTTTTCTTTCAATGTCAGCCGCTCCCGCTGGAGCACCAGAAAGCTCGGCCTGGGGCTGGGAGGGATGGCCGCTGTGGGCGCGATATCCGCGGCGATCGTCATTCGCCGCCGCAGGAGATTCAAATATAATGACCGTGACTAAGCTGCGGCTGACCGTCCAGCATCTCGGCTTTCTGATATTTACCTACGGGGGATACCTGCGTATCTCCCTGGGGGCCTATCTGCCCTGTCTGTCGTGCCCGTTCGTTTACAGTTGCACCGGTTATTGCTACCTGATGATCTTCCAGCGTTCCCTGGGGCTTCTGCTGCTGCCGTTAAGCGCGGCCCTGGGCGGCCCCAGGCCCGGGGACCAGGTCCTGGAGAATGCCCTGAATCTTTTCAGCGGGCTGGCGGCCTTTGTCGTCCTGGTGATCGTGCTGGGCAAAAGCTGGTGCGGCTGGCTCTGCCCTTTCGGCCTCCTGCAGGACTGGATCAGCCGTCTGCGCCAGGCCTTCGGCCTGCGGGAATCGGAAATGCTGCTGAAGCATAAGCTGAAATTGTCCTGGATCAAATATGCCGTGCTGATTTATCTCGTCATCGTGCCCTTGACGGTCTCCCTGGGCTGGCTGTCGACGGAATTCATACTGGCTTTCTGCAACATCTGCCCGGCCAAGGCCATCATGCCCCTGTTCGTCGGCGACACCCAATATCTGGCGGTTGACGTCAGCAGCACGGCGGCGGCGGTTTTTTCCATTTTGCTTCTGGCCATAACCGCCGGGATGCTGGTGGGCATGTTTTTCAAGGAGCGGTTTTTCTGCCTTTTCTGCCCGATGATGGCCCTGATCAATCTTCTGAAACCCTTTTATCTCCTTAAAGTGGTCAAAGAGCCCACGGCCTGCCACGGCTGCGGCAACTGCCGCCGGACCTGCTCGATGGACAATGAAACCATCTATCGGGAACGAATTAAGCGGAACGTATACGATGCCGACTGCATGGGCTGTTTCAAGTGCGCCGAAGCCTGCGCCGCCGACCAGTCGCTGGCCGTAAAGTTCGGCCCCTTTAAAATTTTCTCGTCCTCAAGGCACTATGCCGCCAGATTGTTCGCCAAAGTAAGCCATGAAGCAAATTAACCGCGAAGAGCGTCTCAGGGAAAAGGTAAAGTCCAGGTACAAAGAGGAAGTCCGGCAGGAAATCAAGTCGCTGCGCGAGCGTCCGGATTACTTCCCCGAGCTTGATTACTTTCTTGATCTTTTGTCCGAAGGCCCCGAATCGTCAATAATTTCCGCCAGAGTGGGCCGGCCGGTGGCCGCCCTGTTATGTCTTCAGGCGCCCTTGGAACTGTTTCACGCCTGCGGCGTGCATCCTTTTAAAATTTTCGGCGGCTCTCAGGCGGCCTCCAGGCTGTCGGCCCCCTCTCTGCCGGCGCTTATGTGCCCGATGCTTCGTTCCGCTCTGGGCATGCTCCAGCTGGACTCCGCTCTCGATGGCGACGGCGGGGGCTTCGCCGCCTGGGTCCTGCCGACCACCTGCGACTGGGTGGTCAAATTCATGGAAATGATGGCCAATTGCGGCCAGGAGAACCAACGTCCGGTCCACAGGCTGGAGCTTCCCCATTTGAAAGACCGCGACGAAAGCCAGGAACGATGGCTGGAGGAGATCTACGGCCTGCGAAAATTTCTGGGGGACTTGACCGGCCGAAAGAAACCGGACCGCAAGACCCTGGCCCGCTCCATGGCCATCTATCAGAAAGCCTGGCATGTCTTTACCGAACTGACCGACCTTAAACGAACCGGGCGCCTGGCCGCTCTCTGGTATGTGGTCATCAGCAATTCGTTCTTTTTTGATGATGTTCAAAAATGGATTTCGGCTCTGGAGTCGGTCGTTCCGAAACTAAAGGGCCGGCCTCAGGGCCCGGGCCGGGAAGTCTACCTGGCTGGATCGCCCATTTTTTTCCCCAATTTGAAAATGATGCATCTTCTGGAAAACGCCGGCTTGAAAGTGGTTATGGACGATCTCTGCTCCTCGGAACGGCTGTTCCCCGGCGCGGTCTATTTTGACGACCCTTCGGATCACGGGCTGATGAAGGCCCTGGCCCAGCGCTATCACCAGGGTTGTCTTTGCCCGACCTTCGCCGACAATGACCGCCGGATCAACAACATCATCGCCCCAAGCCATAAAAGCAGCTTCAAGGGGGTGGTCTTCCAGGTTCTTAAGGGCTGCCATCCTTTCGATCTGGAAAGCCTGACCCTGGAGCGGAGACTGAAGGATGAAGGGCTGAAATTCATTAAACTGGAAACCGACTACACTTCGGAAGACAGTCAAAATCTTCTGACCCGCCTGGAAGCGTACCGCGGCGCCCTGGAGGTCTGACGGCTTTAGGGAAGCCATATTTAACGGAGGTCCACATGAAATATAGAATCGGCTTGGATTTAGGCAGTACGGCCATCAAAGTGGTGCTGGTCAAAGGCCAGGCCATCGAATGGAGCCGGAAGGTGCCCACCGCGCCCGGGCAGGAACATCTGGCCATGGGCCTGGTCAAAGACGCCCTGGATCAGTTTGGCCTTTCAGACCGGGACATTGACAAGGTGTCCGCCACCGGCTACGGCAAAAAGCTGGTCAGTTCCGCCGGGCATACGGTGGATGAGATCTCGGCCAATGCCCAGGGGATGTTCGCCTTGAGCGAAGGGCGCTGCCGCACGATCATCAATATCGGCGGACAGGACTTGAAAGTTATCAATCTGGCGGACAACGGGAAAATTTCCGATTTCAGGATGAATGACAAGTGCGCCGCCGGAACCGGGCGCTTTTTCGAGCAGGTGGCCCGCATTCTCGACACCCCGCTCGAGTCTTTCGGCGAAATGAGCCTGAAGGCCGATGACGCCCTGGAGCTCAACAGCACCTGCGTGGTGTTCGCGGAAAGTGAAATAGTTTCCCTGCTGGCCAAGGGCGTTAAAAAAGAGAACATCATCAAAGGTCTTCATTACTCGATCGCCCGAAGAATCACCCATCTGCTGGGCCGCCAGACGACGGACGGCGATATTTATCTCGACGGGGGGCCGTCTCAAAACCCCGGCCTCCTTGACGCGCTGGAAGACGAACTGCTGATGGAGGTCAAGGTGCTGCCCCAGCCCCAGTTCACGGTCGCTTTTGGCGCGGCTATCAGTTGAGGTCCCCCATGGCGAACCTGGATGATTTTTCACGGTTATACAGTTTGATCGGCCCGGCCGGGGTAGCCCTGATTATCCTGGCCGTGATGGCTTTCTTCATGGCGGTCAAGAATTTCATCTTTTTCTGGCTGGTGGGGCGGGACTTTCACAAAGCGGCGAAAATGCTGGCCGAAGCCCCTGAAAACCGCGACGGCCTGCTGAGGCGATTTTCCAAAAATCCGCTCATTGCCATTATTGACGGCGTCATAAAGACTCACGGCCAACATTCGGACGATCTCAAGGCGGAGGTCGCCTACCTTTTCCATCGCCACTTCAACAAATCACAGCGCGATCTGACCATCATCAGGGTCGTGGCCGTCATTGCCCCCCTGCTGGGCCTGCTGGGAACCCTGCTGGGCCTGCTGGGCGTTTTCCAGGCCCTGTCCTACACCAGCGCGGTATCCACCAGCACGGTTCTGGCGGCCGGCATCTGGGAAGCCATAATCACCACCATCATGGGCCTTACCTTAGCCATTCCGACCTTGATAACCTATTATGTCTTGAGCTTGAAGCTGCGCTCTTTTCACCTTTTGTCCATTGAATACGGATATCGTTTTCTTGAATGCCAGCCAAAACGCTGCGCCGCCAACCAGGCGACAGTTTAGAGATTCATGAGAGCGACCACGGAGCGGCGGCCTTAACCCAGCATGGACACGAAATATAAAAACCGGGACCGCGATAAAGACGCCTCGTTACTGAGTACGTTCAGCAGCTTTCTGCTATGTTTCGTCGCAATCTCTTATCTGCTGTCTCAACCGGAATTGTTGTCGGCGCCCATGGTCGAGATGGAGCCGCAGACAGTTTCCATTGAATTCTTGGAAATATCCGCGCCCGCGCCGATGCCTGAAGAAATCCCTGAACCTGAGTCGGAACCGGAACCGGAACCGGAGCCGGAACCCGAACCCGAACCGGAACCGGAACCAGAGCCGGAACCCACGCCCGAACCGGAACCCGCGCCCGCGCCCGTGCCGGAACCGAAGCCCAAGCCCAGGCCCAAGCCAAAACCTGAGGCCAAGCCGAAACAGCGGACCAGTCCCCAGACCCGGGAAAGCAAGTCCGCCGCTCAACCCGCCCAGGCCAGAGCGTCAGGTTCCAACCAAGGCCAGCAGAATTTTATTTCGGCTTTTATCCGGGAAGTCCAGAGATGCAAATTTTATCCCAAAGCGGCCCGCCAGGCCGGAATCACCGGAACGGTGAAAGTGCGGGTCAGTTTCAACAGCCAGGGGCAGATCACCGGCGCTTCACTTGTTCCCGGCAACTACCATCCCGCTCTGGGGGAGGGCGCCGTGGCCACAATCAACAAAGTTAAAAGCCGATGGTCCCCTAAAGGCGGCGGCCCGTCCTCCCTGGTGGTGCCGATTAACTATCAAATACGCTGACTGTCTGGTTTCCGGCCGAGGAACATGGTGATCCAGCGGTCGCCGCGCTCCCGGTCTATCAGGCGGAAGCCCGAATCTTCCAGACGTTCCAGAAGCCGGTCGCCCTCGCCGGGCAGCAGGCCGGAGACGATCAGCCAGCCCCGGCCCTGAAAAGCCCCCAACCGAAAAAGCTCTTCCTGAAGGGCCAGATGCAGGTTGGCCAGGAGGATTTCACCCGGATGCCGGGCATAGTCCTGGGCCGGGGCCCGCCGGAAGCTGACCCGCTTTTCCAATCGATTCAGTTTAAGATTTTTTTGGGCCGCCTGGACCGCCAGATGGCTGTAATCCACCCCCAGAACCTCGGCTACGCCCCAACAGGCCGCCGCCAGCGAGAGCACCCCGGTGCCGGAACCCAGATCCAGGGCCGTGCGGGGCGGGCCCCCGGGCCCCCGGCAGGCCCGGGCCAGAAATTCCAGGCAGCCTCGGGTGGTGGGGTGCCCGCCGAAACCAAAGGCCAGGCCGGGGTCGATCAGCAGCCCGGGCCCCCGGACCTCCCGTCCGGGGCCGCAGATCCACAGACCGGCCACCTGAAAGGGCGCCGCCCCGGCGCCGTCCTGCCACTGCCCGTAAGTCAGCCGGTGGATCTGGCGCAGATCCAGATTGGGGTTTTCATTGAGAAAATCCCCGATTTCCGGCCCGGCCTCCCCGGCGAAAAAGAGAAAGGCGAAATCAGCTTCCCAATGCAGACCGGCCAGGCTGGCGCCCAGGCGCCTGATATTGGCCGGATTTTCAAAGAGGGCCAGGGCCTCGTCGTCCAGGGCCCTTATTTCATAAATGCTCAAGGGGTCGTCGGGGCGCATGTTTCGCTCACCAGGCCGTGAAGGTATTTTCGCTCCCGGGCGTTAAGGACGCCCCGCTCCTGGGCCCGGACCGCGCTTTTGAGGCCCAGGCCGGGCAGAACGGCCAGCCTTTCCGGCCGGGCCCGGGCCAGATCGATTCGCCGGCCCAGGTTCAGCCGGGTCAGTTCGTCAGCGGGCAGACGGCCTCGGGCGCTTATGGCCTGGCCGCCGTCCGGGCGGTAGACGGCCGGCCCGGGCGGCAGCTCCGGGGCCGGGCTTTGGGGGCGGCGGTTGCCGGTCGCCAAGCCGGCCAGATTCAGGGCCGAAAAGAGAAAGACCAGAGCGGCCAGGAGCCGCCAGAGCTTCAGCCGGCGGGCCGGGGGCGTCTTCATCGCGCTTCGGCCTTGTTTCGGCCGTCAAAGACCAGCTCCGCAGCCCGGGCCAGGGAACCCTGGCCGGCCGGCGGCAGGGTCTGGTAAAGGCTTCTGAGTTCCGCCGGGGCCTGGCGGCTGATGAAGGCCCGCCCGGCCCAGTCCAGAAGGTCCCGGTCGTTGTAGTCGTTGCCCATGGCCACGGTCCGGGAGGGCGGCAGGCCCAGCCTCCCGGCCAGGGCGGCGGCGGCCCGGCCTTTGGAGACGCCCGGGGGGTAGATTTCCAGCCAGATGCAGCCGTCGCCGAAGGGCGAAGAAGAGCGGAGCAGCGAAAGCCCCGGCGCCAGACGCCGGAAATCGGCCTCGACCCTTTCGATATCCTCGTTCGGGGCCATGATCATAACCTGACTCAGGACCGGAGGCCGGCGGCCTTCAAAAAGGCCGGCGGACCAGGCCTGATTCTGCACCGGAAAAATTTCCAGCCGCCGCGCAAAGCCCAGCGGCGCCCGCCGGGGCCGGTGATAGTAAAAGTGGTGGTTGTCGGGCGGGGCCTGATAGGCGAAAAAGCCCAGACCCAGGCTGAGCGCGGCGCCGACGGCCGCCCGGGCCTCCCGCGGGGTAAAGACCCGGGCGCTGATCAGCGGCCCCGGACCCAGCGGCCCCCAGGAACAGAGGCCCACGCCGGAGGAAAAGATCAGGGCGTCAAATTCCAGGCCGGGCTGCCAGGCCCGGGCAAAGCTGAAAAGGCTCCGGCCGGTGGCCACCGCCCGGAACCAGCCCCGTTTTTTCAAGTCGGCCAGGGCCCGGAGATCGGCCGGGGAGACCGGGGCCAGCTCCGGCTTGATGGTGCCGTCAAAATCCGTCAGCCACAGGCCCCGGATCGGCTGTGAAAACTTGTCGAACACTAAAAATCTCCCGGCCTTCGGAAAGGACCGCCCGGAACGCTGCTGGCGGAAGCCGCCCTGGAGCCCTGTCAAAAAGGGTGGTTTTTATAAGGGCCTTTGTGCTATTATAATTCACTGTGTGTCAAAAACCAAACTAAAGACGTTTGAATTCTGATTTTTCAAAAATATCGCCGAGGCCCGAATGATTTCCCGCTATCAACGTCCCGTCATGGCCAGGCTCTGGTCCCTGGAGAGCCAATATGCCGCCTGGCTGGAAGTGGAGCTGGCCGTCATGGAAAGCCAGGCCGAGCTGGGTCTGATCCCGGCCGGGGCTCCGGCCCTGGTGGCCGCCAAGGCCGCAATAGACCCGGAACGCATCGCCGCCATTGAAGAAGAGGCGCGGCACGACGTCATCGCCTTTATCACCTCCATCGAAGAGCAGGTCGGGCCGCCGGCCCGTTATTTCCACTACGGCCTGACCTCTTCCGACGTGCTGGACAGCGCTCTGGCCCTCCGCCTGGTCCGGGCTCTGGACATCATCCTGGCCGACCTGGACGAACTGTCGTTCGCTCTCAAAAAGCGGGCCGAAGAATTCAAAAGCACCCTGATCATCGGCCGCAGCCACGGCATTCACGCCGAACCGACCACCTTCGGCCTGAAGCTGGCCCTCTTCTACGACGAATTCGGCCGCCATAAAACCCGCCTTTTGGCCGCCCGGCGGACCATTGGCGTGGGCCAGGTTTCCGGCCCGGTGGGCAATTTCTCGGCCCCCGGCCTTTCCCCGGAACTGGAGGCCAGGGCCCTGGCCAGGCTGGGTCTTCAGGCGGCCCCGGTCTCCAGCCAGATCATCCAGCGCGACCGCCACGGCGAGTATTTCAGCGCCCTGGCCCTCCTGGCCTCTTCCATGGAAAAGCTGGCCGTGGAAATTCGCCACCTGGCCCGCACCGAACTGGGCGAAGTGGAAGAGCCTTTCGGGCGGGGCCAGAAGGGCTCCTCGGCCATGCCCCATAAGAAAAATCCCGTCGGGGCCGAAAACATCAGCGGCCTGGCCCGGCTGGTCCGGGCCGCCGCCCTGGCCGCCCTGGAAAACATCCCCCTCTGGCACGAGCGGGACATCAGCCATTCCTCGGTGGAACGCGTCATCGCCCCGGATGCCACTTCCCTGGTCGACTACATGCTGGTTCGCCTGCGCGGTCTCATCGACGCTTTGGTGGTCCACCCCGAGCGCATGGCCCGGAACCTGGCCCTGACCGGCGGGCTCTACAATTCCCAGCAATTGCTCTTGAACCTGTGCGACCGCGGCCTGGGCCGGGCGGAGGCCTACGCCCTGGTCCAGAAGAACGCCCTTCAGGCTCAGGCCGAGGGCCTGGATTTCAAAGCCCTGGTCCTGGCCGATCCCCGGATAAGCGTTCTGTTGAGCCGGGAGGAAATTGAAGCCGTTTTCCGGCCGGATCGTTTCCTGGCGGCGACCGAGGCTGTGTTTCAACGCGTCTTTGACGCCCCGGATATCGGGGGCCAGCCCGGCGACCAGCCCTCCGGCGCTTCAGGCCTCCCCCTAACCATACAACTTCAGGTGTTATCATGACTAAGAGAAAGTATGCCTTTTCCTGGGATCTGATTGGCGATTTGAGCAACTGCCGGCCCAACCTGGGCCTGACCCTGCGCATTGAGGTCTACCGGCTGATGCAGTTCTGTTTCCGCGATGTTCTGGAACAGCGCTACGGCACTGAAGAGGTGGATGCCATCTTCTATGAGGCCGGAGTGCTGGCCGGGCGGCATTTTTTTGAAAACGCCGTCGTCCCCAGGCCGGAAAACTTCAACGCCCTGATCGTCAAGCTTCAGGATCTCCTGAAGGAGCTGGGCATCGGCGTTCTGAGAATCGAGGCCTCGGATCTGGACACCCTGAACTTCACCCTGGCCGTCTCCGAAGACCTGGACTGTTCGGGCCTGCCGGAACTGGGCTACGAAATCTGCATTTATGACGAGGGCTTTCTGGCCGGCATTCTGGGGGCCTATACCGGCCGGCCCTTCAAGGTCAAGGAAGTCGACTGCTGGTGCACCAACGAGCGAATCTGCCGTTTTGAGGCCAGGCCCTCTACTTTGGAAGAGAAGAGCTGCTGAATCCCGCCCGGCTCCGCTGTCCGCCCCGCTGCCCGCGACAGGGGAGGAAGCGGAGCCCGGTCCTTTATGGCAAAGGCCCTGTAGCGCATGTCCGAAAACAAGCCGCAACCTGACAGCGACCTTCAGTCGAGCCCCGAGCCGCTCGACCGGATCGCGGCCTATCTCCAGACCCTGCTGATCAAGCACGAAAATCCGGAATTGCCGCCGGAAGTCGAAACTGTGGAAGGTCTTCAGGCGGTGGCCCATATTTTGACCACCCTGAAGGAAGTTCTGTTCTATTTTTCCATCGGCGACTTTGATCGCCAATTCAAGGCCCCCGGCAGCACCTGCGCCTACCTCAAGACCCTGCAGAGCAATATACGCCACCTGGCCTGGCAGTGCCGCCGGGTGGCCGAGGGCGACTTGAGCCAGAGGGTC
This sequence comes from Candidatus Adiutrix sp., assembly GCA_031263565.1. Classification (GTDB taxonomy): domain Bacteria; phylum Desulfobacterota; class Desulfarculia; order Adiutricales; family Adiutricaceae; genus Adiutrix. The sequence continues at coordinate 13,292 of JAISFR010000029.1, forward strand.
GATTTTATGGGCGAGCTGTCCACGGCCTTCAACCTGATGATCCAGAGCCTGGCCCACTCCCGGGCGGACATTGAGAAAAAGCAGCGGGAACTGACCAAGCTGACCCTCGACCTCAAAAACGAGGTCAAGAAGAAAGAGCAGATGGAGACCGCCCTCAGGGCCAGCGAAGAGATGTACCGGCAGCGGGCTCTGCGCGATCCCCTGACCGGGCTTTACAACCGCAGCTATTTCTTCGAGTCGGCCGCCCGGGAAATGGAAAATTTGAAGCGCCAGAAGGACGGGGCGGCCTGCGTCATGATGATCGACATCGATTTTTTCAAGAACTTCAACGACACCCACGGCCATTTGGTCGGGGACCAGGCCATCAAGATGGTTTCCGGCTCCATTGAGCGCATTCTGCGCCGCAGCGATATTTTCTCCCGTTACGGGGGTGAGGAATTCGCCATTTTCCTGGCCGGCACCGACCTGGAGAAAGGCCGCACCACGGCCGAGCGCATCCGCCTCACCGTGGCCAGCCAGCCCAACCCGGCCCGGGACGATCCCAAGCCCATCACCATCAGCATCGGCGTCTGCGGCGTGACCGGCGAAAGCCTCAACCCCCTGACCCCCGGCCATAAAATTCTCATGGAGGCCCTGGCCGCGGCCGACGCCGCCCTTTACACCGCCAAGGCCAAGGGCCGCAACCTGGTCTGGGTCGCCGACAGCCCTTTCTCCGGGCCCATCTGAGCCGCTTTTCCGCCCGGCCCCCCACATCTGGCTTCTCCCGGCGCCCGGGCAAAAAAATAACACAAGATCTCGTTTTTAAGCTATAATTACTGATTGGCTTATCACAAACCAGGCCTATGAGGTAAAGATATGGATCTGTTTGAGCAGCAGCGGGTGGACCCGGTCAACATAGAAGATGAAATCAAGGTTTCCTACCTTGATTACGCCATGAGCGTCATTATCGGCCGGGCCCTGCCGGACGTCCGCGACGGCCTGAAGCCGGTCCACCGCCGCATACTTTTCGCCATGAACGACCTGGGCAACGACTATAACAAGCCCTATAAAAAGTCGGCCCGCGTGGTCGGCGACGTCATCGGCAAATATCACCCCCACGGCGACCAGGCGGTCTACGACGCCCTGGTGCGTCTGGCCCAGGATTTCGCCATGCGCTATCCCCTGGCCGACGGCCAGGGCAACTTCGGCTCGGTGGACGGCGACTCGGCCGCGGCCATGCGTTACACCGAAGTGCGCATGGCCAGGCTGGCCCATGAATTTCTGGCCGACATCGACAAAAGGACCGTTGATTTCGGCCCCAACTACGACGGTTCCCTGGAAGAGCCGCTGGTCATGCCCAGCCGGGTGCCGGGTCTTCTGGTCAACGGCTCGGCCGGCATTGCCGTGGGCATGGCCACCAACATCCCGCCCCACAACCTCGGCGAGGTGGCCACCGGCCTGATAGCTCTGATCGAGCGGCCCGAAATCACCATTGACGAACTGATGCGCCTGATCCCCGGGCCGGACTTCCCCACCGGCGGCTTCATCCTGGGGCGGGAAGGCCTGCGCGAGGCCTATCACAGCGGGCGGGGCATCATCCGCGTCCGGGCCCGGGCCATGGTGGAGAGCGGGGGCAAAGACAGCAAGCGCTCCCTGGTGGTCACCGAGATACCCTACCAGGTCAACAAGGCCAAGCTGCACGAGGACATCGACGCCCTGATCCGCGACAAGAAGCTGGAAGGCGTCTCGGAAGTGCGCGACGAGAGCGACCGCGACGGCCTGCGCCTGGTCCTGGATTTGAAGGCCACCCACCGCGACTCGGCCGACACCATCCTCAACCAGCTCTACCGCCAGACCCAGCTGGAGGTCAGTTTCGGCATCAACCTGCTGGCCGTGGTCGGCCAGGCCCCCCGGCTTCTGACCCTCAAAGAGGCCCTGGTCCAGTTTCTGGAACACCGCAAGGAGGTGGTCACCCGCCGCACCCGCTTTGAACTGGACAAAGCCGAGGCCCGGGCCCATATCCTGGAAGGCCTCCGCAAGGCCCTGGACCATCTGGACGAAATCATCAGCCTGATTCGGGGCAGCCGCAGCCCGGGCGAGGCCAAAAAGTCCCTGGTCGAGCGTTTCGGCTTCACCGATCTTCAGGCCCAGGCCATTTTGGACCTGCGCCTCCAGAAACTGACCCAGCTGGAACGCCAGGGCCTGGAAGAGGAATACCAGACCCTGATGAAAGACATCAAGCGCTACCAGGCCATTTTGGGCTCGGAAAAAATCCTCCTGGAGGTCATCAGGGGGGAGACCGAACAGCTTCGCGCCGAATACGCCGACGAGCGCCGCACCCAGATCACCGACGCCCGGCCGGGCGACTACAACCCCGAGGATTTCATCGTCGACGAGGACATGGTGGTCACCATCACCCACGGCGGCTACATCAAGCGCAATTCGGTCAGCCTCTACCGTTCCCAGAAGCGGGGGGGCAAGGGCGTCACCGCGGCCAAAACCAAGGAAGATGATTTCACCGAACGCCTCTATATCGCCTCCACCCACAGCTACCTCCTTTTCCTGACCAATCGGGGCCGGCTGTACTGGCTGAAAGTGCATGAAGTGCCCCAGGCCGGGCGCATGAACAAGGGCAAGGCCATCGTCAACCTCATTTCCCTGGCCGAAGACGAGAAAGTGGCCACCGTGCTGGTGGTCAAGGATCTGGCCGAGCCGGAACGCTATGTGGTCATGGCCACCCGCCGGGGCATCGTCAAGCGCATCGACCTGGCCTCCTTCCAGAATCCCCGCCGCTCCGGCGTGATGGCCATCACCATCGGCGGGGACGATGAACTGGTTTCGGCGGCCATGACCGACGGCCAGAGCGCCCTGGTGCTCTCCAGCCGGGCGGGCAAGGCCATCTGCTTCATCGAGGGCGAAGTGCGCTCCATGGGCCGGCAGGCGGCCGGGGTCAAAGGCATCAGCCTGGCGGCCCGTGATCAACTGGTGGGCATGGACGTCATCAGCGCCGACCGCAGCGAGATTCTGCTGACCGTGACCGAGAAAGGCTTCGGCAAGCGCACCCCGGCCTCCGAATATCGGCTCCAGAGCCGGGGCGGCCAGGGCATCATCACCATCAAGACCACCCCCCAGAAAGGGCAGGTGGCCGGAGTGCTCAAGGTCACCGAAGAGGACCGGCTGATGCTCATCACCAACACCGGCAGCCTGATCATGTTCAAGGTCAGCGAGGTCTCGGTGCGGCACCGCAACACCGGCGGGGTCAAGCTCATCGATACCAGCGCCGGCGAGTATGTGGTGGACGTGGCCCCGGTGGGCGAGGCCGACGATGAGAACGGCAACGAAACGCCCGAAGCCCCGGCCCCGGACGGGACCGGCTCATTCGGCCTGGAAGAATAATTGAAGGGCCAAGCCAAACCCGAAGCGGCCGGGCCCGGGAGCGGACGCCGGCCGGATAAAGCCCCGGCTGCGGAAGGCGACGGGCGGCCGAGGCTTCAGAAAATCATCGCCGGGGCCGGCTGGGCTTCCCGCCGGGGGGCCGAAAAACTGATGGCCGAAGGCCGGGTGACGGTCAACGGCCGGGCGGCGCTGGAACCGGGTTTCAAAGCCGACCCCGAAAGGGATGAAATCCTGGTCGACGGGCGCCGGCTGCCCCGTCCCCGGAAACTCAGCTACTACCTCTTCCACAAGCCGGCCGGCTGCCTGACCACTCTCTCCGACCCCCAGGGGCGGCCGACCATCAAGCCCTATCTCGATCGTCTGCCGGTCCGGGTCTATCCGGTGGGACGCTTGGACATGGACGTGGAAGGGCTCCTGATTCTGACCAATGACGGCGAACTGGCCAGACGTCTGATGCATCCCTCCACCCATGTGCCCAAGGTCTACCGGGTCAAGGTCGCCGGCCGCCCCAGTGAGGCGGCCCTGGAGAAACTGCGCCACGGCCGCCTGATGCTCGGCCGCCGGGCGGCCGCCCCGGCCCGGGCCGAACTGATCAAAAGCGCCGAGGACCGGGCCTGGATTCTCCTGACCCTGACCGAGGGCCGCCGCCGCCAGGTCAAGCGCATGTGCTCGGCCATCGGGCACCCGGTGCTGAAACTGAAGCGGGTGGCTTACGGCGGCCTGGAACTGGGCTCCCTGCGGCGGGAGGCCATCCGCCCCCTGAGCCCGGCCGAACTGCGCACCCTGATAAAAAGCTGCCGGAGCCAGGATGGAGAATTGCCGGCTCTGATCGGCTCAGGTTGACAAATACGGTCCGGACGGGTAAATTGCTAATGTTGTAATTTAAATCAACCAGGCGCTCGTAGCTCAGCAGGATAGAGCGATTGCCTCCTAAGCAATAGGCCACAGGTTCAAATCCTGTCGGGCGCACCATATATTTCAAGGGCTTATCATAATATTTCAAGGGCTTATGAAGATCATCCCCAAGCCCTGGCCATTATCCTTCAAAGGAGCGACAAAATGTATGATTTTCACATGGACGCCGAGGCCAAATCTCGGAAGCTGGCCGACAGGATAAAGAAGTTACAGAAAGAAAAAGCCGACCTTGACCAAAACCTGGAAGCTGAAAAACAACGTTTTGACCTTGCCCGCAAGGCGGGCCTTCTCGTAGTATCGGAGTTTCAGGGCCGGCCTTTTGAATATAAAGCCCTGGAAGCTCTTTTTGATAAGCATTTCATTGATGATTATGACCGGGCGTTTTTTAATTTGAAACCTCTGCCCGCAAATGACTCCCGGAAACCGAAGCGGAGGGGCAGAAAGAAGAAAGAGGCGGCGGAAGATTAAATATAACAGTCTTTCCGGCATTTCTCAATTATACTCCGCCGCTTTTACGCGAACATGAATATAGGTCATAATCACCGTACCTTTTGCGGAGATTATGACCCATATTTGTGGCCGCCAAGGCAAGACCGCCGAATAGGCTCAGGCTTTGGCCTTGGGCTTTCTACCCGGCTTCCCGGGGGCCACGGTCCGTCCCAGCCTGGCTTCTATGCGGGCCAGAAAGCCGGGACCGCCCAACGGCCGGCCGGTGCCTTCATGGCGGCGAAGGGCTTCCATATCCTTTTCGCTCAACCCGCCGGCCAGAAATTCCCGCCAGTCGGGCCTGAGCGCCAGAAGCCTGTCAGTCTTCAACGGCGGGTCGGGAAAATTATTGAGATGCGCCCGGGCGCTTGACCACGGATAATCCCCCGCGGACGCGGCCAGCCTGGCGCGGACCGGGTTCAGTTCCATATATCCGGCCGCCTTGAGAAGGTGTTTTTCATCGACCGGAAAGGACGCGAAGCGCTCCTGCCAGAGATGGCCCCGCCAATTTTCCCGAAAATTGATCCTGCGGGTATAGCGCCTGTGCGCCTCCCCCAGGGCGCCCCGCAGCCCGTCTTCGGTCCTGGGGACGAGAAGAAGGTGAACATGGTCGGGCATCAGGCAGTAGGCCCACAGCTCTGTCCCCGTCTTGGCGCAACCGTCGGCCAGATACGCCAGATAAGCGGCATAGTCGCTTTCCTCGAAAAAAACGGGCAGACGGCGATTGCCGCGTTGCGTGACCTGATGCGGGACCTGCGGAATGACAATTCGGGATATTCGCGCCATAGCCCCCAGCATTACACTATGGCCGGGCCGGTTGTCAAGCGGAAATAGATATGCTGTCCCCTGAATTACATGCTATAATGTCCGGACCGACCCACCCTTGGATAATGACAGTTTGTGCCGGCTGCAAGGCTGCGAGGCTCTGCCGGTAAAATATCGAAACCCCGAAGAGGCCGGGCCTCTGACGACCAGATGGAGTGAAAAAAATGAACTTGACGACCGACTCAAACAGACGGGCCGGAGCCGCGGTCAAAACCTTGCTGCTGGCCGGCCTTATCGGCCTTTTCCTGTCGGCCGCGGAGACGGCCCTGGCCTCGGAAGCCGAACTGGTGGTCCCCGAACTCTCCCCCGGACAAAACCAACTGCTCATCTCCGGTTTGGTGGTCTGCGTGCTGGGCATGTTTTTCGGCTTTTACCAGTATCTGGGCATTAAAAAACTCAAAGCCCACCCCAGCATGCTGGAGGTGGCGGCCACGATTTACGAGACCTGCAAAACCTATATGTTCCAGCAGGCCCGCCTTCTTCTGGTCCTTTTCGTCTTCGTCGGCGCGGCCATCGCCTATTATTTCGGCTACCTGGCCGGGATGCGGGCCGGCAGCGTCCTGTTGATCCTCCTGTGGACGGTCATCGGCATCCTGGGCTCCTACAGCGTGGCCTTCTACGGCATGCGGGTCAACACCCTGGCCAACAGCCGCATGGCCTACGCCTCCCTGGAGAAAAAGCCCCTGAAGCTCTTGAACATCCCCCTGGACGCGGGCATGAGCATCGGGGTGCTGCTGATCTCGGTGGAACTGGTGATGATGCTGATCATCCTGGTCTTCATCCCCCGGGAGGTGGCCGGGGCCTGCTTCATCGGCTTTGCCATCGGCGAATCCCTGGGGGCCAGCGCCCTGCGTATCGCCGGCGGCATTTTCACCAAAATCGCCGACATCGGTTCCGACCTGATGAAGATCGTCTTCAAGATCAAGGAAGATGATCCCCGCAACCCCGGCGTCATCGCCGACTGCACCGGCGACAACGCCGGCGACAGCGTCGGCCCCACCGCCGACGGTTTTGAAACTTACGGCGTCACCGGCGTGGCCCTGGTCACCTTCGTCTGCCTGGCCGTGGGCCTGGCTTTCAGCGAGGAAGTGCGCCTTCTGCTCCAGACCAGCCTCCTGACCTGGATCTTCGTCATGCGCGTCCTGATGGTCATCACCTCCATCGCGGCCTTCTTCGCCAACCGATCCTACAGCAGGGCCCGCTATGGCCGGGTCGAGGATTTCGACTTCGAGGCCCCCCTGACCAGCCTGGTCTGGATCGCCTCCCTCCTGTCCATTGCCATGACTTTCGTGGCCAGCTATTGCCTGATCGGCCCCGGCACGGAAGTGGCCGCCGTCTCGGCCAAGCTCTGGTACATCCTGGCGGCCGTCATCAGTTGCGGCACCCTGGGCGCGGCCCTGATCCCCGAGTTCACCAAGATCTTCACCAGCGGCAAGTCGGCCCACGTCCGGGAGACGGTGGAGGCCTCCAAAGAGGGCGGCGCTTCCCTGAACATCCTGGCCGGTTTCATCGCCGGCAACTTCAGCGCCTTCTGGATGGGCATGGTCTTCTTCGCCCTGATGTTCGGCGCCTATTACTTCAGCACCCTGGGGCTGGGCGACATCATGCGCTACCCCTCCGTCTTCGCCTTCGGCCTGGTGGCTTTCGGCTTCCTGAGCATGGGCCCGGTGACCATCGCCGTCGACAGCTACGGCCCGGTGACCGACAATGCCCAGTCCATCTACGAACTGTCCCTGATCGAGGAAATCCCGGGCATCGAAGCCGAACTGGAAAAGGAATTCGGCCGGCAGCCGGATTTTGAAAAGGCCCACTATTACCTCGAGAGCAATGACGGCGCGGGCAACACCTTCAAGGCCACGGCCAAGCCGGTTTTGATCGGCACCGCGGTGGTGGGCTCCACCATCATGATTTTTTCCCTGATCCTGGTCATCGAAAAAGTGCTGGGGGTGGATCCGGCCGCCATCCTCAATCTGCTGAACCCCTATACGATACTTGGCTTCCTCTGCGGCGGCGCCGTTATCTACTGGTTCACCGGGGCCGCCACCCAGGCCGTCTCCACCGGGGCCTATCGGGCCGTGGCCTATATCAAGGAGCACATCGACCTCGACCCCAACGCCTCCAAAAGCGCGGCGGTGGAGAATTCCAAGGAGGTGGTGAAGATCTGCACGGTCTATGCCCAAAAAGGCATGTTCAATATTTTCATCGCCATTTTCTCCCTGGCCCTGGCCTTCGCCTTCCTGTCCAGCCCGGTGGGCGGGGCCGAGGCGGTTTCCTTCTTTGTTTCCTACCTCTTGTCCATAGCCCTTTTCGGCCTGTACCAGGCTATTTTCATGGCCAATGCCGGCGGCTGCTGGGATAACGCCAAAAAAGTGGTGGAAGTGGATCTGAAGCAGAAGGGCACCCCGCTCCATGACGCTTCGGTGGTCGGCGACACCGTGGGCGACCCCTTCAAGGACACCTCTTCGGTGGCCCTGAACCCCATCATCAAGTTCACCACCCTCTTCGGCATGCTGGCCATGGAAATCGCCATCACGCCGGCCTTCCGGGGCGTGGCCCGCGGCTGCGGCATTTTTTTCCTGCTCGTGGCCCTCTATTTCGTCTATCGCTCGTTCTACGGCATGAGGATCTCCGGCCTGACCGGCGAGGGCCCGACCAGCGGGGCAAGCTGACCGGGATAAATAAGCGGCCCGACGGTCTCCCGGGGAGCCGTCGGGCCGCGACAGCGGGAAGACTGCCAGCGGATCATCCAGGCCGTCAGCGCCCAGGCCGTTTTCAGCGAGCCGGGCCGGCGGCCTTGTCTTTACCGTGAGCGCGGAGCAATTCACACAGTCATTTTATTCAGGCCTGATCGAGGCCCTGATCATTGCCGCTGAAAGGGCCCGAACCCCTTGGGGTGCGGGCCAGCAGCCACAAAAAATCCGGCGGCACCAGTTCTTCAATAGGCTTTTCAGGGGGCTTGCTGGTTACATATACTCCCAATTCCGTATGCTCATACTCAGATATAGAGCGCCTGTATTCGTCAGCTGTCAGCGGCATGGCCACGCCCGGCGGCACATCGCGCGCCCCCGCCAGCACGGCCTGATCGGCCAACATTTGGCGCTCGTTAAAGCGGACTACGGCCCGAACAGATGGAACCGGCTCCCGCTCAATGGCAATCTCTATCCAGGGGCTGGAAATGCGGCAAACGCCTGGAGACTGCGTCGGAGGCAGATCAGGGGTGGCTATTGGGACATCGTAATGCATGAACACGAACAGCGCTGCCGCTATCAGTATTATAGCTAACATCCAAAATTGACAAAATCTCTGTGATTCCCGGAACAAGATCGTATCCACATTTAACTTCGGGGACAGTATCTTATTTACCGGCTACAGGCCTTCTCCCCGGCCTTGCTTCTCGGCCGCAGCCATAAGAGAAGCTGGGAAATTACGGCCAGGAAGGGCAGCTCGATCAGGGGGCCGACGACCAGGGGCAGGGCCACCAGCGGCTCCCCGGGCCAGGCGGTCAAGGCGACGGCCAGGGCCAGGGGGGAATTGCGGGCCAGGGTGGTCAGGCTGAGGCTGACCGAATCTTCAAAAGTAAAGCTGAACAGCCGGGCCGCCAGCCGGCCCACCAGGAAATTGACGACGAAAAACAGGGCGACCGGGGCCAGCATCTTGAAAAAAAGGCCGGCCTCGCCTCTCAGTTGATCGGCCTGCGAGGCGAACATGGCCCAGACGGCCAGGCAGAGAAAGAAGAACTGGCCGCCCGAAAAAAAGCGGAACAGGCAACGCCGGGCCGGGCTCTTTTCCGGCCAGAAACGCCGCAGAAGCTGAGCCAGCCCGAAAGGCAGGGCCAGGACCAGGACCAGGCTGCGGGCCAAAAGACTTAAATCCAGCGCCCCGGTCAGCCCGGAAAAGATCAGCAGGTAGAGCGGCAGGAGGAGCACCTGGGCCAGCAAATTAACCGGCAGAAGGGCCGCCGACTTGGCCAGGTTGCCCCGGGCCAGGGCGGTGAAGGCCAGGTACCAGTCGGTGCAGGGGGTCACCAGAAGCATCAGGTAGCCCAGCCGGAGGGCCGGCGAGTCGGCCAGGAAAAAGCCGCCCAGAAGCCAGCCCAAAATCGGAACCCAGACAAAATTGACGGCCAGGCTGACCGCGGTGAATTTGAAGTCCAGAAAAGCGTTTTTCAGATCCCTTAAGGGCACCGCCAGGAAAAGACCGAAGAGCATGGCCGTCAGGGCCGGGGCGATGAGTTCCCCGGCGGCCCGGGCCCCCGGCCAGAAACGCCCGGTCAAAAGCCCCAGAGCCACGGCCGCCAGCATGATGGGCGTCTGGAGTTTTTCCGCCAGAGACATGGACTTTCCTAAGCCCCTCTTTCAGGGGCGACCCGCAGGGTGATCAGGGAAATCTGCGGCCAGGCCCAGAGCCGGAAAGGGATGCCCACCGAGGCCAGGCCCCGGCTGACGTTGAGCCAGGCCCCGTGTTCCCGGTAAAGGCCGCTGGAATATTTGTAAAAAGCGGCCGCCAGGTTGAGCTGCCGGTCCCAGGGGACCTGGTATTGCCCGCCGTGGGTGTGGCCGGCCAGATAGAGCCGGCAGCCGTGCCCGGCGGCCTGCCGGAAGCCCTCCGGCCGATGGTTCAGGAGGACGGTGAAATCGCCCGGCCGGGGGGCCGGGCCCCGGACCAGGCTGAAATCCAGGACGTCGGGGTCCTCCTCCTGGCCCCTGACGGAGGGCGCCCCGCGGCCCAGCCAGCTCTGGTGGCGGCCCTGGTCGTCCAGGCCGATGAGGCTCAGCGGCAGATCCGGGAAGTTGACCTGGCGGTCCACCAGCAGGTTCAGGCCGTGCCCGTCCAGAAGTTCGGCAATGCGCCGCGGGCCGGTGTAGTGGTCGTGATTGCCCAGGACGCCCCAGACGCCGCAGGGCGTCCCGGCCAGGCGTTTAAGGGGCTCGCGGTAAAGTTTGGCGAAGTCCGGGTTGCGGTCCACCAGGTCGCCGGTCAGCGCGGCCAGATGGGGTTTTTCAGCGGCCGCCCGTTCCAGGGCCTGGTCCAGTTCCTTCCGGCCGGCCCAGAGCCCCAGGTGGATGTCGGTCAGATGCATGATCTTGAAGCCGTCCAGGGCCGGGGGCAGCCCGGGCACGGCCAGCTCCAGGCGCTCCAGGCCCGGCGGCCGGCCCTGGCGGACGACTCCCCAGGCGCAGGCGCCCAAAATGGCCGTGCTGACGCCCAGACCGCTGATTTTGATGAAATCGCGGCGGCCCTGGTCGGCGGGCCGGTCCCCGGCCCCGGCCCGGCCGCGCCTGAAAAAGCGGCCCAGGCCGAGCCCCAGGGAGCCTAAAAGGCCCAGCGGCAGGATGGCCAGAATATAGGCCGCCTGCCAGGCGATGCTGGGCCGGGCCACCCAGGCCCAGAGCCGGTCACTCAGGTTGTGGCCGAAATAGAGGCTGCCGGCCGAAAAAAACCAGCCCAGGTTGAAGAGGACGAAGAGCAGATGGACCGCCGCCCGGGCCGGCCGGCGCGGCCCGGCCCAGCGCAGCCACAGGCGCCAGGCCAGAATCTGGCCCAGAAGGCAGATCAGCAGGAACAAGAAGAGCCGATGGTCGCGCAGCATCAGACCGGCCCCAGGCCGCCGGACTGGAGGACCGGGAACATGAAGGTGAAGGAGGCGCCGCTGCCCGGAATGTGTTCCGGGTGGTTGACGAGGCGGAGCCGGCCGTGGTAGCGGTCGACGATTTTTTTGACGATGGACAGGCCCAGGCCGGTGCCCCCGCTCTTGCTGGTGTAAAAAGGGCTGAAAATGTTCGGCAGGATATCCTGGGGGATGCCCGGCCCGGTGTCGCTTATCTCGCAGGCCACGTAATTCTGGTCCTCCTCCCGGGTTTCGAAGAGCCTCAGATAGACCTGGCCCCCGTTGGGGGCCATGGCCTGGGCGGCGTTGTAGAAAAGGTTGAGGATGATGTGCATCACCTGGCGGTCGTCGGCGGTGACTTTGGGCAGGCCCGGCTCGATGTCGGTCGTCACGCTGACCTTTTGCCGCTGCAGCTCATGCCGCAGGGAGACCAGGGTTTCGGCCGCCAGGTCCTCCATGCTGAAATCCCGCACCCGGCCTTCCTCGTTGCGGGAATAGTCCAGGACGTTGTTGAGCACCTTGTTGACCCGCTCGACCTCCTCCCAGATGACTTCGGCGTATTTTTTCAGGGGGTCGCCCTCCGGCATCTTTTTCAGAAGGCGCTGGGTGAAGCCGCCGATGGAGACCAGGGGGTTGCGGACCTCATGGGCCAGGTGGGCGCCCATCTCGCCCTGGGCGGCCGCCTTTTCGGCCTCGATCAGCCGCACCCGGACCTGGCTCAGGCTTTGGTTGGCCTTCTCCAGGTCGTCGTAAAGGCGGGCGTTTTCAATGGCCAGGCCGGCCTGGTTGGCCAGCATGGTCAGGTCGCGCAGGCTGTCCATGGTCAGGGGTTCCCCGCTGAGGGACCGGTCCACGGCAATGACGCCCACGTCGTGGTTTTTGGCCATCATGGGCACCGCGGCGTAGGCCTTCAGGCCGAAATCCTTGAGGTCCACGTCGCTTTCCGTGTCAAAGACGCGGAAACCCAGAAGGGCCTTCTTTTCCACCAGCACCCGCGACAGGATGCGGGGGCTTTCCGGGAAAACCGGAACGCTGACGCCCATGGCCAGGCCCTGCTCCAGCATGACCGCGGCTTCGTCCCGGGAGGGGTTTTTCAGAAGATCGACCAGGGTGCTGTCCCGCTCGTAATAGTCCGGTTCGCTCTCGTAAGTCCAGAAAGCCGAACTCCGGAGGGTCCGGCCGCGCTCCTCGTCCTCCTGCAGCAGAAAGATCAGCACCTGGTCGAAACCCAGGCCTTTGCGGCTGGTCAGGGCCCGGGTGATGATCCAGATCAGTTCGTCGTAACGGACCGTGGTCATCATGGCGCTGGAGATGTCGTAGAGGGTGGAGAGGTAGGAGACCATGTTCTCGTTGGTCCGGGCCAGGCTTTCCACCTCGCGGAAGGTGATGGAGTTCTCCACCACCCCGGAAATCATGTTGTTCATGGAAAAAAGCAGTTCCAGGTCGTCGCGGTCGAAGAGCTGGGGGGGCAGGGGGGCCTGGGCGCTGCGGCCGCCGAGCTTGTTGAAGAGGGCGATGGAGCCCTGGTGGGGCCCCTGGAAACTGAGCGGGCAACTGATGATGGTGTTGCCGGTCTCGGCCTCCGACAGTTCCAGGGCCCCGGGATCGTCCTTCAGATAGCCGGAATAACTGGTCTTGCGCGACAGGGCCGCGGCCACCGAGGCCGGCAGGGCCTTGGAATGGCGGTAGCGCTCGAAATTGTAGGCCGGGGGAATGAGGCCGTATTGGGAAGAGAGCAGCAGGGTCGAGCCGGATTCGTCGAGAATGTTCAAGGTGCAGCCGTCGGCCAGGAAAATGCCGGTGGCGATCTGGGGAATCATGGTCATGACCTTTTCCACCTCGATGGTGGCGGCCAGGGTCCGGCCCAGGTCGCTCAGGACGTTCAGGACGCTCAGGCGCTTGCGGGTGTCGGTGGCCAACTGGCTGTTCTTGATGGCGATGGTCAGCTCATTGGCCACCGCCTCCACCAGCAGGGCCTTGTCGGCGTTGATCTCCGAGGCGTTCCTGGCCAGCAGCAGCAAAACCCCGTAGGTGGTCTTGTCGTCGCCCAAGGGGGCGGCCAGGAGGCAGTTTTTGAAGGGCGCGGCAAAGGCGGCCCAGTCGGGGGGCAGGGCGTCGAGGTCCGGGGGATCGGCCAGGAGGGTCTGGCGGGTGGTCAGGCTGCGGCCGGCCATATTGCCCTGGGTGGGGATGGCGCTCAGGCGGGGGAAGGAGGAGTCGGCCCGCCACATGGGGGTCAGGAGACGGCGCTCCCGCTCCAGGGTCAGAAGTATGGCGTGGTCCAGATCCAGTTCCCAGGTCAGGATGTTGAGAAAGCTGGTGACCTTGAATTCATGCTGGGTGTTGGAATTGGACAGCTTGATCAGCTTGGCCAAGACGGCCGCCGGATCGGACTTAGGCATATTTTTTCTACCGGCCCCGTTTTCCGGCGACGGCCAGGGCCCGGGCGTAGACCTCCTCATAATGTTCGGCGGCCAGATCCCAGGAAAAATTCCGGGTCATGCCCCGCCGGACCAGGGCCAGCCAGAAATCAGGCCGGCCGAAATCGGCCACCGCCCGGGCCAGGACCTCCAGGAAGGCCTCGGGGCGGTAGTCGGAAAATTTATAGCCCGTGCCCTGCCCGGGCTCGGCCTGAACGTCGATCACGGTGTCGTCCAGCCCGCCGGTGGCCCGGACCACCGGCACGGCGCCGTAACGCAGGGCGTAGAGCTGCTCCAGGCCGCAGGGCTCGAAACGCGAGGGCATGATGAAAATATCGGAGCCGGCCAGGATGTGGTGGACCATCACCAGGTCGTTGGCCCGTTTGTAGCCCAGCCGGCCCGGCCAGCGGGCGGCGGCCTCCTGCAGGAAGTCCTGGTAGTGAATTTCGCCCAAACCCATGAAAGCCGCGTTGACCGGCATCTCCATCATCCGGTCCAGGGCCTTGACCACGATATCCAGGCCCTTGCGCGACAGGAGGCGGCAGACCATCGAGACCGTGGGCAGTTCGGGGCGGTCGAAGCCGAAAAGCGAGGCCAGGTGGCGGCGGCAGTCCCGTTTGCCGCCCAGGTCTTTTTCCGAATAGGCGGCCGCCAGGCAACGGTCGGTCCCCGGGTCCCACTGGCTGTAGTTCACGCCGTTCTGAACCGGAACGATGTCTTTCTGCCGGGACCGCAAAACGCCTTCCAGGCCCATGCCGAGGGCCGGGGTCAGTGTTTCCTGGGCGTATTTGCGGCTGACGGTGGTGATCAGGTCGCCGGCCAGAAGGCCGGCCTTGGTCAGGTTCATCCGGCCGTGGAACTCGAGGCCTTCGTGGGTGAAGAGGCCCCAGTCCAGGCCGGTCATGGCGAAATCGTAATGGAGAAAAAGGCCCTGGTTGGCCAGGTTGTGATAGGTGAAGACCGTGGCCGCCTTTTTGAGGCTGGGGAAGGCTTCGCGCCAGCTTTTGAAGCACATCGGCACCAGCCCGGTGGTCCAGTCGTGGCAGTGGATGAGAATGTCCTGAGCGGGGTCGGCCAGTTCGCCGGCCGCCAGAAGCGCGGCCCGGGAGAAGAAGATGAAGCGCTCGGCATTGTCGTCGTAATCGCCGAACTCGTTGCCGTAGAGGCCGGGGCGGTCAAAGAGATAGTCGCAGCCGACCAGCACGGCCTGATGGGCGTCGCCGGTTTCGCCGCGATAATAACCGGCCTCCCGCCGGGACAGCGACAGGTCTATTTCCGACCGCCACTGGGGGATTTCGGTCAGCTCCATTTTATCGGAGCCGCGGTGTTTGGGGACCACCACCGTCACCTGGTGGCCCCGGCGGGCCAGGGAGCGGGGCAGATGAAAGGAGACGTCGCCCAGGCCGCCCACCCGGGAGAAGGGCACCGCTTCCGGGGTTATGAATATAATCTGCATAGGCGCCTCCCCTGGGCCAGGCCTGAAGATCCGCCCGGAAAGGGGGGGAGAGGAGGTTTCGCCGACGCTTCTCCGCGCTCCCCGGCTCGGGCCGCCGGTCGAGGCGCTCGAACTTCCCAGGCGACTGTAAAAAACTTGTCCTGATTATATACCTTCTGGAAATGATTATCAAGGCGGCCGGGAAAGGGGGGGGCCTCAGGGCTTCACAACAGTTAAAGTTCCTCTTTAAGGGTCGTGAAGCCCTGCGAACCCGGCGCGGCCTTCCGGCGGGCGGCGGTCTTCTCCGTCCACCAGGCCGGGCGCGCCGGGCGCGCCGGTCAGACGCCGATGCCGTCAAAAAGCGCGGACGACAGATAACGTTCGCCCGCGTCGGGCAGGACGACGACGATGGTCCGGCCCTCAAATTCGTCCGCCGCGGCCAGCCTGGCCGCCACCGCCGCGGCCGCGCCGGAAGAAATGCCGCAGAGAATGCCTTCCTCCCGCGCCAGCCGGCGCGCAAAATCGATCGCCTCTTCATTGTCGGCCTGTTCCACCCGGTCCACCAGCGACAGGTCGAGAGTTTCCGGCAAAAAGCCGGCGCCGATGCCCTGGATTTTATGCGGGCCGGGCTTCAATTCGCGGCCGGCCAGCTTTTGCGTTATTATGGGGCTGCCCGTCGGCTCGACCGCAATGGAGGTGATGGCCTTTTTTTGGGTGTTTTTTATGTAGCGGGACACGCCGGTGATGGTGCCGCCGGTGCCCACCCCCACGACCACCGCGTCCACCGCCCCGTCGGTGTCGTCCCAGATTTCCGGCCCGGTGGTTTTTTCGTGAATGGCCGGATTGGCGGGATTCTTGAACTGCTGCGGCAGGAAATACTTCCCGGGATCCGAGGCCACGGCCTCCTCGGCCCGGCGCACCGCCCCGGCCATGCCTTCCGCCCCCGGCGTCAGGATCAGGTTGGCCCCCAGCATCGCCAGCACCCGGCGCCGTTCCAGGCTCATGGTTTCGGGCATGGTCAGGGTCAGCCGGTAGCCCCGCGCGGCGGCGACGAAGGCCAGGGCGATGCCGGTGTTGCCGCTGGTCGGTTCGATGATTTCGACGCCGGGCTTGATGAGCCCCCTGGCCTCCGCGTCCCAGATGAGGGCCGCGCCCAGACGGCACTTGACCGAATAGGAAGGATTGCGGCCTTCGATTTTGGCCAGCACCGTGGCCTTCCGGCCCGCCACCCGGTTCAGCCGGATCAGGGGGGTGTGGCCGATGGACTTTGAATTGTCTTCGTAAACGCGCGACATGGTCTCTCCTCTTTTAGTAAAGCCTATAATTACGATAGAATTAGTGATATTTACAGGCCAAAAAAATATCACTTCCGACAGCCGGTTTCAAATAGAATAGTCATTGGCCGAATTGGAGGCCAGGCGCCTGTCTTCCTCCGCCAGATCCCGCAAGGTGCTGGAGTCGTAAACGGCTTCCAGGGCTTTTTGGGCTTCGTTCCACAGGCGCTCAAAGGGGCCGTGCCCCCTGGGCCGGCCGGCGGAAGGTTCGGCCGCCCAGCCGGTGGGATGCATCGGGCCTTCAATAAAGCGGATCACCTCCCCCACCCGGATGTCCCTGGCCGGGCGGGCCAGGAAAAAGCCGCCGCCCTGGCCCCGTCGGCTGTCCACAAAGCCGCCCTGGCGCAGTTGGCGGAGAATGTTTTCCAGAAAGCGGGGGGGGATGGCCTGTTCCTCCGCGATTTCCGTAACATTGGACCAGCCTTCGCGCTCGCGGCGGGCCAGGGCGAAAAGGGCCCTGAGGGCATACTGGCATTTCAGGGAAATTTTCATAAATATCACTTTTA
>JAISFR010000083.1 GCA_031263565.1 Candidatus Adiutrix sp.
CAGCCTTTTGAGTTCAGGGTGCGTATATTTCTCCCAAAATATGAAACGGACCCTTTCCCAATTATTGAGGCAAAAGGCCTCGACTTGCCGGAGGCAGAGATCGAATTTTTTGGGATCGCTGGGCCGGGCCTGGCTATAGCCGTCAAAGCATTTGAAAAAATAGGGAAACGTTTTGTCGTCCAAGCCCCAGACAAAAATAATGGGCTCTTGCGAATCGGCCGGGTCGCCCCCTTGGCCGGCATAGATATTGAAATGCGACAAGGCGGAAAAATGATGGTTGGCCGGCTGATGGGCGGGGACCACCGAGGGCGCGGACGGCCTCTTCGGCCGAAAGCGGGCGAAGGCTTCCATATCGAGGAAAAATTTTTTAGGATCCCGCAGCAGCTTACGCAGTTTTTTATTTTTAATTTTTTCAGCTAAAACGGGAAACATCAGCAAGACCTCCAACAGCCTCCTGTCCTCTTTGGCCTTAATGGCCTTAGGGGTTAAAGCCGCGCCAAGAGCAAGGCGGTATATATTCAGTTACAGAAACTCAGATATACTACTCAAAATTGTATTTATCGTCAATCATTGATGGCAACGCAAAATAGAAAGGTCCGGTTTTGCACAAAATGAGACCGCCCTCTGGCCGCAGAATTAGCTTGACAGGGGCGAGATAATAAATTATATATAACTATAATGTATTAGGTAGAATTTAAGCTTAAAGAAATGCTTTTAGGACTAGTTATAGAAAATATAGTTAATAGTTTAAAACTGTCCGCCAGCCACCGAAACCTGAGCCGGGCCGGCCAGGCCTCAAGAAGAAACGGCTTCTTCGACAGTCCGGATTTACCTTGCATTATGATGGGAAAGAAAGTATGATTCACAAAGTAATGTTGCGTTGGGGCGCCGGAATAGCCCATTGCCTTTGCCTGGGAGCGGCCATCATGCTTTTGAACGCCTGCCACAGCGCCAATCGGGGCTCATTGCCGCCGCCGGCCGCCAAGGCGGCCGACGCCATAGCCGCCGCGGTCGTCGGCAAGCCGGCGCAGTCGACCAATTATGTCGGCGCCAGCGTTTTAGGCGAAGGGCAGGTGCTGGTCGGCGAACAGTATTTCTCCGCCCTGGGCCTGCCCTGCCGGCGGGCCACGTTCCTCGGCCAGACCGGCCAGGGGCAGCCCCTGGCGGTTTGTGCCGAAAAAAACGGCGTCTGGGCCACCGCTCCGGATATTTTCATGGCCTCCGCCCAGTTGCCGTAAAGAGTGGCCGGGACCGGCGTAGCCAGCGCCCTGGCGGTTCAGGGGCGGGTGGTCTGGGCGCTGATGCTTCGGGAGATCCACACCCTCTATGGCGGCGACCGGCTGGGTTATTTATGGGTGATCATCCAGAACTCCTTTGGCGTGGCCGTCTTCTGGGGGCTGAGATATTTTATGGGCTTCAAGGCGCCGCACGGCATGTCGGTGCCGGCTTTCCTGATCAGCGGCTTCATGATCTGGAATATTTTCAGCAGCCTGATTTTGAAATCCGTGGCCGCGGCCCGCGGCAACCAGGCTCTTCTGACTTTTCCCCAGGTGACCCAGATTGATCTGCTGCTGGCCAGGGCCGGGGTGATTGTGGTCACCGAAGTCGTGGTGGCGGTTCTGCTGCTGGCCCTGAGTTTTTATTTCGGATATCCCCTGGATACGCCAAACTGGGCCGGAACGCTGGGGGCCGTCGCCCTGGCGGCTGGCCTGGGGCTGGGGCTGGGCGGCACCCTGGCGGCTTTGAACATTATTATGCCGATTCTGGAAAAACTGCTGCCCATGGTCTTCCGGATCTTATTTTTTGTTTCCGGCATTTTTTTTTCCCTGACC
Source organism: Candidatus Adiutrix sp. (assembly GCA_031263565.1). GTDB lineage: Bacteria > Desulfobacterota > Desulfarculia > Adiutricales > Adiutricaceae > Adiutrix. Next base: position 1,833 of record JAISFR010000083.1, read on the forward strand.
GCCGTGCCCTATGGCTTCAGAGCTTATCTGGCCTGGAACCCGGCTCTGCAATTGATCGAATGGCTGCGGGTCAGCCTGGCCCCCGCCTATCCGGCGACTTACGTCAATGTGCCTTATCTGACGCTGCTCAGTCTGATAACCATGACCCTGGGTTTGCTTCTGGAGCGCCGGGTCAGGCGTTACGCCGCCGGCTGACCGGGGTGGGGGAAAACCAAACGCCGGCGGCCGCTTTCAGGCCGGCCGGCAGACGAATCAGCCTATGATCGACTTACAGCAAGTCAGAAAGACTTACTCCATAAAAGACCACCGCCGCATCATCCTGCGGGAGGTCAGCCACCGTTTCGAGCCGGGAGTCAATATCGGCATACTCGGCCGCAACGGCGCCGGCAAATCGACCCTGTTGCGCCTGATCGGCGGGGAAGAGGCGCCTGACAGCGGCCGGGTGATCCGGACCAGCCGGGTTTCCTGGCCGATCGGTTTCAGCGGCTGCTTCAACGGGCAGTTGACCGGCCGGGCCAACTTGCGCTTCGTCAGCCGCATCTACGGGGCGCCCATAAAAAAAGTCGACGCCTTTGTCGACGACTTCGCCGAGCTGGGGCCCTATATGGATATGCCGGTGAAGGTGTATTCTTCGGGCATGAGGGCCAAGCTGGCCTTCGGCTTGAGCATGGCCCTGGAATTTGACTTTTACCTGATCGACGAAGTGACCGCGGTGGGGGACGCTTCCTTTCAAGCCAAATGCCACGCGGTTTTCGAATCCCGCAAGGCCCGTTCAACCCTCCTGATGGTTTCCCATAATATCGCCACGATCAAGAAGCACTGCGACCAGGCCCTGGTTCTCGACCAGGGCGAACTGCGGCTCTTCCCCAATCTCGATCAGGCGATTGAATATTATAATAAAAGTTGCCAGGGCTCGACGGTCTATCAGTTCACCGACCAAAATTCGGCCGTTACCCCGGCGGCCAGAAAACTGGGGGTGGGCTGAGAAGTGTCCGGCGCCATGACGACCGATCAGCCGCCCGGCCCTGCCGCCCCCGAGTCCAGGCCCGGTCAGGGCTGGCGAGGTCAGATAAAAAGTTTCGGGCGAAAATTCGCCGATCTGTCCGGAAAGCAGCCGGGGACGCGGCCCTGGCCAGGCCGGCTCAGGCGCTTCGGCCGAAGATTTGGGGCCCCGCTCTGGAATCAGCCGTTGAAACGCTTTTTGTTCCTGACCCTGACCCCGGCGGCGGCGGTTCTTTTCTATACCGCCGTCTGGGCCTCGCCCATGTATATCTCCGCTTCCAGGTTCGCCATCCGCAACCTGGAATCCGGAGGGGGCTTCGGCGCTTTGGACGTGGCCAGTCTTTTTGGCGGGGCTTCCGCCGGCTCGACCGTCGGCGATTCCTACTTGATCGCCAATTATGTGCACTCCTGGGACATTTTTTCCAAAATTGACGCCCGGCTCGATTTAAAAGCCCATTTCAGCGACCGCCGGAAAGACCTGATCTCCCGGCTGGCCCGGGACAGCACCCAAACAGATACGCTTGAATACTGGAGCTGGGTCTCAAGCATCCATTTCGACCCGGACACCGGCATCATCACCTGCGCGGTCAAGGCCTACAGCCCGGAGATGGCCTGGCGGACCAACCGGATGATCATCGAATTGTGTGAAACCCTGATCAACGACATGAACCAGCGGGGCCGGCAGGATTCCCTGGCCCTGGCGGCGGCCGAGGTCAAACGGGCCGAGGAACGCCTGGCCGCGGCCCACGCCAATATGCGCAAAATGAGGGAGAGAACCACCATCCTCGACCCCCGCAGCGCGGCCGAGACCATGCAGGCCATTATCGTCAAGCTGGAGGTGGAAGCGGCCCAGATAGCCGCCGAACTAAATGAGGCCCGGGCCTATATGCGGGAAGATTCCCCGACGGTGGAAAGCCTGATCAGGCGGCTGGAGGCCATCAACGCCCAGTTGGCCACGGAGCGGAGAAAGCTCTCCGAATCGCCGTCCGGACAAGACCCCTTAAGCGCCATTACCGGGCAATTCGAGAATCTGATGCTGGAAGAGGAGTTCGCCCGGCAACAATACGCGGCCGCCCTGGCCGCCCTGGAAGGGGCCCGCCTGCGCACCGAGGCTAAAAACCGCTATCTGGTGGCCTTCGAACCCCCGCTCCGGCCGGATGAATCCCTTTATCCCCTGGTGATCAAGTCCACGGTTTTGACCTTCATCGGCGCCGGCCTCATCTGGTCGTTTCTGTCGCTGATCGTCGCTTCAATCAGGGAGCATGCCGGTTTTTAAGGCCGGCTGCCCCGTATTTCGCCCGTCAGGTAAGGCCGATGCCGCTCGTTCAGATATCCGGGGATGGAAAGCGCCAGGGCGCCGGGCCGCGGCCGGCCGGGACCGCCTTTTCCGTCTGCTTTCGGATTATTTGGACGCTGATCGGCCTCTGGGCGGCCTTATCGCCGGCCGGCCCCCTGGCGGCGCAGGACGCGGCCCCGGCGGACATCGACACCGCCCAGGTGGAACAGCGCTCCAACCGCCCCCCCCTCTATGACGACCCGGCCACCATCGGCCCCCCGGCCTGGGCCCAGGGGCCGCCGGACAACTCCGCCGCCTTTTTGCAGCCTTTCGGGAGCAACCTCTTCTCCGGCAATTTCTCCAAAAGTTATTACGACGGGCTTTCGCCTACCTATCTGATCAAACCCGGCGACCGGGTGGTGGTGCGCATGTGGGGGGCCAAAAGTTTCGACGATGTTCTGGCGGTCGACCAACAGGGAAACCTTTTTTTGCCGGAAATAGGCCCGGTGCCAGTGGACGGGCTGACCCAGACGCAGCTTCTGGCGGCGGTCAGGGACAAGTTGTCCACAGTGTTCACCGGCAACGTCGAAGTCTACGTCAATCTGATGAACGCCCAGCCGGTGGCCGTCTACGTCACCGGCTTTGTCGACAAACCCGGCCGCTACGCCGGCGGCCCCACCGATTCGCCCCTGTATTATATGGATCTGGCCGGGGGCATCAATATTCACCAGGGCAGCTACCGCCAGGTGGAGATCCGGCGCGGAAACTCCACTTTGGCGGTCCTCGACCTGTATGATTTCATCCTGAACGGCAACCTGCCCAATGTCCGCCTGCGGGACGGCGACAGCATCGTGGTCAGGAAGAAGGGCCTGACCGTGGCCGCCGCCGGCCGCCTGCCCCACCCCGGCCTGTATGAACTGAAAGCCGATGAAAACCAGGGGGCCCACCTGATGGCCCTGGCTTCGCCGCTGAACAGCGTGTCGCACGTCAGCCTCTCCGGGGTCCGCCAACAGGCCCCTTTCCGAACTTATATGACGGTGGAGGATTTTCGCGGCTTCCGGCTGAATGACAACGACACGGTCGAGTTTCACGCCAACCGCCAGAGCGACGTCATCATGGTCAACGCTTCCGGCGCGGTGCTGGACGGGTCGGCCCGCTATCCGGTGCGCAGGGGCGCCACCCTGAGCGCGCTCCTGCGCTATGTGGCGGTCGATGAGGAACTGGCCAATTGGCCGGCGGTCTATCTGCGCCGTCAGACGGTGGCCGCCCAGCAGAAGAAAAGCATCATGGACGCCCTGCGCCGCCTGGAACAGAGCACGCTCACCGCCACCTCGGCCTCGGTGGAAGAATCCGCCATTCGGGTGCAGGAAGCCAAGCTGGTGCAGGATTTCATCAAAAGGGCCGCCGCCATCCAGCCTAACGGCGTGGTGGTGGTTTCCCACAGGGGCCAGTTGAACGACCTGCCCCTGGAAGACGGCGACACCATTGTCATTCCCCAGAAAACCAGTGTGGTTCTGGTCACCGGCGAGGTCATGCTGCCCAATTCGGTGGCCTATTCATCTAAAATGAGCCTCACCGACTACATCACCGGGGCGGGCGGTTTTACCGACCGGGCCGATAAGGGCAATATCCTGGTCGTCAAACCCAACGGCGAGGTCGGGCCGGCCAAAACGCTCGGCCTGGGGCCGGGCGACAATCTGATGGTCATGCCGGCCTATGACAGCAAAGACATGCAGATCTTCAAAGACCTCACCCAGGTCATCTATCAAATCGCCATTGCCGCCGGGGTGGCGATCGGCCTGTAATGCCGGAATCCAGCCCCCGCATCGCCTTTTTTTCCCGGGGCCTGAAAAAAATCCCCCATCTGGGGGCTTTCTTCGATCAGCGCTTCGTCTTCCGACCCTCCCCCGCTGAGGACGGCCTGACGGCCGTGGCCGCCTGGGGCGGCAAAGACAACCGGCCGGCTCTTCGCGCCCGGGACTATGCCCGGCGGCGCGGACTCCCCCTGTGGCAAATGGAAGACGGCTTTCTGCGTTCCCTGGATCTGGGCGGGCACGGCGCCGCCCCCCTGTCGCTGATTCAGGATAAAAGCGGCATCTACTATGACGCCACCCGGCCGTCGGACCTGGAAACCCTGCTCAACAGCTCCGGCTGGGAGACGCCGGAACTGTTGGCCAGAGCGGAAAAAGCGCTTCGGGCGGTGGTGGCCAATGACTTGAGCAAATACAACCATTCCCCGGCCGCCCCGCCGGGTTTGTTGGGCGACGGTTCAAAACGCCGGATTCTGGTTCTGGACCAGACCTTCGGCGACCGAAGCGTCACCCTGGGACTGGCCGGGCCGGAAAATTTCGAGGCCATGCTGGCCGCCGCCCGCCGGGACCATCCCGACGGCGCCATTTTCGTCAAAACCCATCCGGACGTCATCGCCGGCCTCAAGCGCGGCTATCTGGGCCGGGGCCAGGCGCCGCCGGGGCTCACGGTCCTCAAACGGGACTACAGCCCCCTGTCCCTCCTGGCCCAGGCCGATGAAGTGTATGCCGTCACTTCCCAGATGGGCCTGGAGGCCCTGTTCCTCAACAAGCCCGTCCACTGCTTCGGGCTGCCCTTTTACGCCGGCTGGGGCCTGACCCGGGACCAACTGGCCGCGCCCCGCCGCGCCCGGCGGCGGACGCTTCTGGAACTGTTCGCCGCCGCCTACCTGCTTTATCCCCGCTACCTTAACCCGGTCACCGGCCGGCCGGCGGATATTTCGGAAGTCATTCGTCTTTTGAGCGCCCAGCGCCGGCAAAACGAGGCCAATCGCGGCCCGTGGGCCGTCTGGGGCTTTGCCTGCTGGAAGCTCAGCTACGCCCGGGCTTTTTTAAAATCCACGGACGGCCGGATCAAGTTCTTTGGCCGGCGGTCCCCGGCCCGGCAATGGGCGCAAAAAAAGCGGGGGCGGGTGGCGGCCTGGGCCAGTCGGCGGCCCGGGCCGGCCGGGACCGGGGAAGACATCCTCCGGATAGAAGACGGCTTTCTGCGCTCTGTGGGCCTGGGGTCGGACTTCAAGGTCCCCTATTCCCTGGCGCTGGATCCCGACGGCGTGTATTACGATCCCAGCCGGCCCAGCCGCCTGGAAAAAATCCTGGCTGAATACGATTTCCAGGCCGACCCCGACTTGCTGGCCCGGGCCGCCGAACTGCGCCGGGGCCTTGTGGAAAAAAATATCAGCAAATACAACCTCGACGGCCAGGCGTGGGCCTTCAGCGCCCCGGAGGGCCGGCGGGTCCTGCTGCTGCCGGGGCAGGTGGAGGACGACGCTTCAATTCTGCTGGGCTCCCCCGTCATTCGAAGCAACCTCGGGCTGCTGAAGGAGGTTCGCCGCCGCCGTCCTCACGATTTCATTATCTTCAAGCCCCATCCGGAAGTCGAAAAGGGCCTCCGCCGGGGCCGGGCGCCGGCCGCCGAGGTTGAACGACTGGCCGATATGGTCGTGCGGGGGGTGGCCCTGGGCGCGCTGTGGCCATATGTGCATGAAGTCCATACCCTGACTTCGCTGGCCGGCTTTGAGGCCCTGGTGAGGGGCCTGGAAACCCACACTTACGGCGGCCCCTTTTACGCCGGCTGGGGCCTGACCCACGACCGGCTGACCTTCGACCGGCGCGGGCGGCGGCTGACTTTGGAAGAATTGATGGCCGGAGCCCTGATTCTCTACCCGACCTATTACGATTGGGCGACCGGCCTTTTCTGCGGCCCGGAAGAAGTGCTTTGGATTCTCAGTCGCAAAAAGCCGCCGACTGAAGTGAGGGCCTTTATTTTGAGGGCTCTCCGGAGAACGGCGAATTTCTTCGGCTGGGGAAAATGGCCCGCCTGAAGCCTGCCAGATGCTATTTTTATTTTTTTGTGCTATATAGTATAGGCATTCATCAATTTCAAGCCCAGCCGACAGGGGAAGGTAATTCTCAAAGTAGGCCCGATTATAAAAATAGCCGGTCGCCCCGGAGAGGGCGACGGAGCGGAGCGACCGGTTCGGTCGGCCGATCCATCCCCTGCCGGGCAAAAATCGCACTTTTTGCCCGGCTACGACCAGAGCACTTGAAGATGGAAGGCTGCTTTTAGAATTGATGGACAGGGGAAGGTTTCGTTGGAAAAAGCTCGATCCAGGCGCGGCCGACAGATCCGGAATTTCGCCGCGCAGTTTTCGGCCCGCCTGCCCCTGCTTTCTGTTTTCCTGTGCCGCAACTATCTGGGCCGTATTCTGGCAGGTGAGCTTGAAAAAAATCGAAACGGGGGGCCGGCCTTTTCCGTCGATTCGACCCTGGCCCTGAGAGCTTTAGGGGCCAGGTCGCGCTTCAGGCTGAACCCGCTGGCGATTGGCGCCTGCTTGCCGCCGTATTGCCGGGTCGGCCGGGAGACGGCCAGACTGTATGACTACTTTCTGGCTTCGGGAGATTTGAAGAGCCGCCGCGAAGACATCCGGAACAACGTGATTTATCGGGAAATGGCGGAACTGTGCGAATATGGCGCCGATTTCAGGCTCATGCCGCTCTACGCCGATTTTGTCGGGCATCTGGCCGAGGGCCGCCCCCTGACGAGATATCGCGTGCCCCTGGATTCGAAGCTGAAAATCGATGAATATTTCATGATGTATCTGGATCTGGCTGATTCCATCAAGCGCCGGGGCCTTCGGAGCCGGGAGGAATTTGTCAAAAGCGAAAAAGCCCTGGACCGATGGCTGGCCCCCAAGGGGCTGCGCAGCAACAAGACCGAATGGTTCGAAAGAGATATAGGCCTGGCCGTTCTGGAAGACGGTTCGCTGGCTTTCAACGGCTGCGGCCAGCATCGCCGGGCCCTGGCCATGGTTCTGGGGCTGGGCTCCATGCCCGTTGAAGTGCAAATGATCCATAAAGACTGGCTGGCCGGGGTCTGGAAAAAATCAGGCCGCCCGACGGCTTTGGAGGCCCTGGAGGAGGCCCTGGAAAAACTCAGGGCCCGGGTCGAGGCCGGGCTGTATTTTTGTTCTTCCGAGGAAGCGTGACTATGGCTGAGGCCAGGGCATTCCTTTTCCTGCAAGGTCCCGTCGGACCTTTTTTCCGCCGCCTGGGCCGCGCCTTGCAACGCCGGGGTTACCGGGTGGCGAAGGTCAATTTCAACGGCGGCGACCTGTATGCCTGGCCTAAGGGGCCGGTCTTCAATTTTCGCGGCGCCCGCCAGGGCTGGCCGGCCTGGTTCACGGCCCTCCTCGACCGGGAAAAGATCACGGACATACTGCTGACCGGGGAATGGCGGCCGCTCCACGTGGAAGCCATGGATATCGCCCGCCATCGGGGCCTGAGGGTTTTCGTTTTTGAGGAAGGCTATCTCCGGCCCGGTTACATCACCATGGAAGAAGGCGGGGTCAACGGCAGTTCCCACCTGCCGAAAGACCCCGCCACCATCCGGGCCCTGGCCGCCGCCCTGCCCCCTCCCCCCGCGCCCGGGCCTCTGGCATCCCATTCCGCCGCTCTCCGCACCCACAATATCATGTATCACGCGATGAACATGGCGCTTTTATGGCCGCTGTTTCCCCGCTACAAAACCCACCGGCCTTACAACATCTGGCGGGAAGTCTTCGGCGGGTGGCTGCCGCGCCTTTTAAGCCGGAAACGGCGGGAGAAACTAAGCGGCCGAAGTCTGGCGGACCAAAGGCGCTCCGGCCGCCCCTATTTTCTCTTCCCCCTGCAGTTGGATTCCGACGCCCAGGTGCGCCGTTATTCGCCTTTCAGCGGCATGCTGGAAGGGATATCCCATATCCTGACCTCATTTGCCCACTGCGCCGACCCCGGGGTCGACCTTCTGGTCCGAAACCACCCCCTGGACCCGGGCCTGATCAATTTTCACGCCTATATCGACAGTTACGCCCGGGCTCTGAAGGTGGCCGACCGGGTCTACTATACCGAGGGAGGCCCGGGCCCGGAAATGATCAGGCGAAGCCGGGGGCTGGTGCTTTTGAACAGCACTATCGGCCTCCAGGCCCTTATTGCGGGCAAGCCGGTCTTCTATTTGGGGCAGTCCATCTGCGCGGTGCCGGGCCTCAGCCACGCGCCGGCCTGGAAAAAACTGGATGATTTCTGGCATGATCCCAGCCCGCCCGATCAAGAGCTTTTAGACGATTTCACCAAAATACTCAAACACACTGTTCTGGCCAACGGCAATTTTTATAATGCCCAGGGCGCCCGGGCGGCCCTGCCGGTGCTGCTGGAACGTTTGCTGGGACCGGAAGCCGCCGGCCGACATGCCTGATTTTTTCGTACCCCGAAGCGGGCGAACCGAGCGCCAGGTTTTACAGCGGGTGGTTCCGGCCGGACCGGACGGGAGCGAACTGCTGTATTGGCGAAGCCGAAATGAACCGCCCGGCCCGCCCCGCCTGAGCACCGACACCTACATCAACCTGTTTCATCAAAGCCGCTGGCGGCATTTGACCGGCCTGACGGATTTCGCCCTGGAACTTTCCGGAAACGGGCCCGGGCTGGTCCGGCTTTTCAGCCTCAGCGGTTCCGGCGGAGTTCCGGCGCCCTGCGGGGCCCGGCGCCTCGGCCGGGAATCGCCCCGCGCTTTTCTCCCCCTGAAGCAGGAGGCGGATTTTTTCTTTTTCGACTGGACCCCGGATGACGACCGCGCCGCCCCGCCCTCGGCCGAGTATACGGCTGAGAGGCGTCCCGGTCCGGCGGCCGGCCCGCGCCTGGCCCTGGTGGTCACCACCTTCGAACGCGAAGCCGACGTGCGCCTGACCGCGGACAGCTATGCCCGGGCCCGCCGGGACTATTTGGAAATACGCGATTTGACCCATCTGTATGTGGTCAACAACCAGGCGGCCGACGCCGCGAAACTGGCCGGCCTGGCCGCGGAAGGGATCACCCTGATCAACAACCCCAGAAACACCGGCGGGGCCGGCGGCTTTGACCGGGGGGCCCGGGAAGCGGTGGCCGCCGGGATTTACAGCCATGTGCTGTTCATGGATGACGACATTGTCGTCCAGGCCGAAGCCTGGCTGCGCAGCCTGGCGCTGCTGGCCAATCTGAAGCCGCGTTATGCCGCCCAGGTCGTCGGCGGCGGCATGTTCGTGCGGGAACGCCCCACCCGCTGCCACGCCTTGCTGGAAGGGCTGAATAAACGGGCTCTGCCCCAAATGGTGGCCGGCCGGAGGGATCTGGCCGATCTGGCCGGCGTTCTGGACCTCCTGAACCTGAGCGACCCGGATTTCGGCCGGCCGGATTCGCCGACCATTCCGCCGGAGGCCCCGATAAGACCTTATGCGGCCTGGTGGTATTGCGTCATCCCCATCCGGAATTTTCGGGAACACGGCTATCCGCTGCCGGTTTTCTTTCGGGGAGACGATCAGGAATTCGGGGTGCGCATCGGGCGCAAGGTCCTGTCGCTAAACGGCATCTGCGTCTGGCACCCCGATTTTGAGACCTTGGGCAAAAAATCGCCTTTGCGCGTCTATCTGGGGTTCAGGAACCAGGCCATTTACAGCACGCTGCACTTTAAGCATTGGCGGCTCTATGCCGGGCTGCGCTTCCTGCGGTCTTTTCCCCGCCTGTTGGCCGCCAACGATTACGAAGGAGCGGCCGTCGTGCTGCGGGCTTTCGCCGACTATCAGGTTTTCGGACGAATCCAGGGCGACGGGCCGGAGATACTGGCCCGCCTGGCCGAAGGCCGGGCGGCCTGGCCCAATACGGTGCTGGAAGAAAGCCGGGCCGGGCCGCCGCTCAAAATTCCCCTGAAGAAGAAAGGGCGCCTCTGGCCTCTGGCGGCGGTTTGGCTGACCTTGGGCGGCGGCCTGATTCCCGGCCCCCTGTTCCACCGGGGGCCCATATTGGCCGACCTGCTGCAAATCAGGGGCAAATTCCCGGCCCGGCTGGTCGCCTATCCGGAAGACCCCTCGATCAAGGCCTTCAAGCGGGCCCTGGCCATACGCCTGTCCCTGGCCGGGATCGGGCGTTTTTTCACTTTCCTGGTGACCGGAAACCGGATTGCCAGGGAATTGCGGTCGCTTCTGGCTTCGGTAAAAAGCGGGGACGAGCGGCCGAAGCAATGAGCCCGGGGCTTTTATATTTCAAGCCCGGTAAAACGGCCCCATTGGCGCAGCCAGGCGCTGCGGGCCTCGGCAAAAAAGCGCTCCCGGCTCCGGCCGTATTTGGCGGCCTTGGCGTAAGGGGCCAGGGCCCTGACCAAAAACGACTCCATGGCCAAAACCAGCGGCCCCGGGCCATTACCCCGCGCCCGGGCCCCCGGCGGCCGCCAAGCCGCGTTTTTCTTCAGAGCCGGATTGCGGCCGGGCGGCACCACATAGCGGGCTTCCTCGAGATTATAGCTGTTTTCAAAAATCACGCCCTCAAAGACCGCCGCGTCCCCCGGCCCGGGGCGGCGGAAGAGTTCCAGACAGAGCCCCAGGGCGGCCTCGGCGCTGACCGGGCCGGCGGGCCAAAAATCTCCGAAATAAAAAACCAGGTCCTTGACGAAATCAATGGCCCCGCGGTGGATCTCCGGCATGACCCGGGGCGCGGCGTCTCCAGGGCGGCCCTCACGAAAAACCGCCTGCCCCCGCCCCTGAGCGTCGAGAACAAAGTCATTGAGGCTCGGTTGGCCGTTGAGGCTTAAAATCTCCAGAAACACGAAAAAATCTTCGGGCTCACAGGCGGCTGATTTTTTACGGTTCAAAAAATTTCCGGCAAAGGCGGCCACGGCCTGACCGGCCAGGGCCATTCTTTCCGCCTCGCTGTAGGTGGCTACATAATAGCCGCCCAGGGCCCGGTTCCCGCTGATTTTAGCCAGCCCCTCTTGAAGAGAACAGGCAAAGCCGATATCCACCACCGCTGTTTTCGGGCCCGCCCGGCAAAAACCCTCCTGTTCCAGATAGGCGGAATAAGCTTCGCGCATTCGGCGCGCCTTTTCTAAAATTTGGGGCGCCAATTCCAGAAAAAACGGGCCTAGAGAGCCAATGGCCCGCGGCCGGACCCGGTAGCCGGGCGAGAGGGCATGGCGGGCAAAAATTTCCGGGGCGATTTCGGAAAGCCGCAGATCGAATTTTTCCAGGAGAAAAGCCTCCAGGCGGCCGCCGGCGCGGTCCAGGGCCGTATGCAGCACTTGAATGATGTCGGCGCGGCCGGTGATGGAAGCTAGATTGGCCACCCTTCGGGCGGCGTAAAGATAACGGCTTTCAATCCCCGGGCAGATCGCCGGCGCCACCAGATCAAAAGCTTTTTTGAGAAGCTCGCCGTCACGGGAAAGAAAGAACAGGCGATTCACCCCGTCGGCCCTGGCCCGCTGGGCCAGCCAGACGGCAAAACCGGCCGCGAAGCTGCCCAGGACCAGATAACCCAGGTCATAAGCCCGGCCGGCGCTCAGGCTCTTGCGGCGATCGGCCGCCTGGCCGGGCGCGGAAAACATCCTGGCCGCGATCAATCCGCAGGCGGCCCGGTCGAAAAGCGATTCAGAGCGCCAGCGGTCACGGAGGAAGCGGGCGAAACGCGGGTTGCGGGCCGCCAAATGCGCGCTTTTAGGCAGATGAAAAGTATGAATGCCCAGGCTCCGGGGCGCTTTGACATCACCATCGGCGTGGTCGCCGATGTGCAGCAGTTCCGAAGCGGCCAGATGCTCCCGGTTTAAAAAAATTTCAAACAGCCGGCCGTCACGTTTGGCGCCGCCGTCCTCACAGGAGACATAGAGCCGCTCATAGCCGTTCAGGCCCAGGCCGTTCAAGATCCCGGCCAAAACTTCGCGGTCAAGGTACATGTCGGAAATCAGGAAAACGCGCTTGCCGGCGGCTTTGGCCCGCTCGAACAGTTCCAGGCCGGCCGGCCGGGGATGCAGAAACTTCTTTTCCAAAGCCAATTCAGCGGCCATGACCCGGCCGCTCTCCTCCGGGCCCAGAATTCCCTGCTCCTGAAAAAATTCATAGATATCGGCCAGCTTAGGGTCGCCCAGGCCGGCCGCCCGCGCCTTTTGGCTGACCAGGGCTTCGGCCTGCGGCCGCAAGCGGGCGAAATCGCGCAGCCGATGCCCGGTCAGGCGGCTCACCTTGGGCTGCAAAAAGGCGAAAATATCGGCCGGCGCCCAAACCGCTCTCTGAATGAGGGTATCGAAGACATCAAAGGAAACGGCCTTAAACCCGGGCCGGCTTATAAGTTTTTCAATTTTCATATCCAGGCCATGGCCAGCCCTCATTTCAGAACCGGGGCCGACTGTGGAAGACGATTATACAGCGATTCTCAAACTAGCTTTCCATCTTCAAGTGCTCTGGCCGTAGCCGGGCAAAAAGGGCGATTGTTGCCCGGCCGGGGACGGATTGGCCGACCGAACCGGTCGCTCCGCTCCGTCGCCCTCTCCGGGGCGACCGGCTATTTTTATAATCGGGCCTACTTTGAGAACTGCTGACGATTATACCACAGTATTGAAATTTGGCCTGACTGATATTAAAATTGAAAGAAGGCCCAAGGGGGGCGCCGGAGCGCCGGCGGCTTCAATTTCCGATTTTTTAAACAAGAAAGCCGGGCGCTTGGGGCCCGGGAGAGTTTTCGATATGGCCCGCTCCCTCAGCCAGACCATCGCCGCCTGGCGCCGTCGTCTGTGGCGCCGCTGTTTTTTTTGGGCCGTTCCCCATCTGGAATACAAACCCTGGCCCTTTTTTTGTTTCCGACGGGAAAAAATCGGCTTCAGCGCCTACAGCGTGGTTTCCGCCGTCTACAACAGCGCCTTGTACCTCGACGACTTCTTTCGTTCCCTGACCCGTCAGAGCCTGGATTTTCGCCGTCATATCCAACTGGTCATGGTGAACGACGGTTCCACCGACGGTTCCGCCGCGGTAATTGAAAAATGGCGGAAGAGATATCCCGACAACATCACCCAGCTGCGCAAGGAAAACGGCGGCGCCGGCTCGGCCCGGAATGCCGGCCTGCCCCTGGCCAGGCATCCCTGGGTGACCTTCATTGATTCGGATGATTTCGTCCACCCCGACTATTTTCTGCAGGTCGATGAGGCCCTCAAGGCCCGCCGAAGCCGCCGCGTCACCCTTATGGCCTGTGGCCGGGTGCAATACCTGGAAGCGGCCCAACGATTTCGCAACGCCTGGAGCGGCCTGACCATTTCGGCCGGCCGGGACCTGAAAGAACATCCCCACAACGACCTGGAGGATGACTTATGTCTGGTGACGAATTCGGCCTTTTTCCTGAAAGAGGAAATTGAACGGCAAAGCTTGCGCTTCAGCGAGGCTAACTGGCCGTCGTGTGAAGACGGCGATTTTGTGCTTCGCTATGTGGACGGTTCAGCCGAAGGGCGCGTTCTGTTTTATGGGCGGCCCAAATATTACCACCGGCGGCGGCGGTTGAAGAATTCCCTCTGCGACACGGCCGTGAACAAAAAAGAGTTTTATCTGGACCGCCTGGAAGGGGCTTTTGAACGGCTCCTGGCCGACCTGGCCGCAAAACACGGGCGGGCGCCGGCCTACGCGCAAAGGGCGGTCTTCTGCCATCTGGCGCAAACCTGGCGGGACGCGGCCGGCCGGCCGGAGAACCTCGATTGCCTGAGCCCGGCGGAAAAAATGAGCTTTCTGAATCTTTCCCGGGCCATTTCGGCCCGGCTCGACGACGAGCTTATTTTGAATTCCGACTTTCCGGCGGCCCTGGGCCTTTCAGCTTCCCCTGATTACCGGCGGCTGTTTTTGAAGCACTTTAAAAACGCCGGTTCGGCCCGACCGGACGATTTGTCCGCCATTATCAGCGATCTGCGAATGGCCAGACAGGCGACGCCGGCCGGCTGACGGCCGGGAAAATATTCAGCCTGATTTTGGCGGGACGAAGCGACTTGGCCTTTCCCTGGAACGGAGCCCTTCCAAAACTATTCCCCGGCAGACGGACAAAGCATCCGGGTCGACGATTTTTCCGATTTCCTCCACTCTCTCTTCCCCGGCCTTCCCCAATCCGTCGATTGTTAAGAAAAATCCCAAAAAAAATGCTTTTCGTTGTGAAATGATATTTTGAATATACGCATGTTAAGTGCGACGAATATAAATCCAAGACCATGCTGAAAGAGGCCGGGATCAACTGCGGCCGCTTCACCCTGGCCCCGACCCGGGCCGAGGCCGAAAAGGCCGCCCAGGACCTGGGCTTCCCGGTGGTCATGAAGATCGTCTCCGACCAGATCATCCACAAGACCGAGGCCGGGGGTCTCAGGCTGAACATCCGGAATCAGGCTGAGGCCGGGGCGGCTTTTGACGAACTTTTGGCCAGCGCCAAAAACTACAACGCCGAGGCGGTCATCAAGGGGGTATTGGTCACCCCCATGGCCCCCAAAGGCGTGGAGGTCATCGTCGGCGGCCTGCGCGATCCCCAGTTCGGCCCGGTAGTCATGTTCGGTCTGGGCGGCATCTTTGTGGAAATCTTCAAAGACGTCCAGTTCCGCCTGGCGCCCCTGAACCCCAAAGAAGCGCTGACCCTGATAAAATCAATCCAGGCCTTCCCTATGCTGGAAGGGGCCCGGGGCCAGAAAGCGGTCAACCTGACGGCCCTGGCCGGCCTGATCGTCGCCGCCGGACAATATTTAGCCGACAACGGCCAGGTCGGGGAAATCGACCTCAACCCGGTTCTCTGTTACGACGACCAGGCCGAGGCCCTGGATGCCGTGATCGGGGTGACCCTATAAGACCTTTAATGACCGGGGGACGAGACCAGACCCGGCGGGCTCGTTCCCCAATCTGAAACCCTGGACTGCTCAAAATTCCCAAAAAGTTTTATAGCCAGGCCAGATGGCTCTGGCCTCTGATGCCGCCAGCCCTCGGAAATCGATCAATACGATGCATCTCAACCGTTTCCGCAGGGCGCGGTTTTGTTTTTGGACCTGCTTGGGCTGTCTGCCGTTCGCCGGCCGACACGAAACCGCAGTACTGCTGTGACTGGCAGAATTCAGTTGACAATAAAACGGGCGATTTATATAATATCCAACGATATTCGTTATAGAAAACATCAATAATAAGGTGCTTCATGAGAATAAGAAAAACTTTTTGCCCGGCGTTCCTGTTCGCGTTCCTGTTTTGCTCCACGGCGGCTTTGGCCGCCGGTCTGGAAGACTTCAAGGGTCAGTCAGGGGTCATCAACATTGCCGGGGGAACCGCGCATATCCCGGTGATGATGGAAGCCGCCAAAAGGATTATGCAGTTTAACGACAAAATAGACATCACGGTGACCGGCGGGGGTTCGGGGGCCGGGGTCAGGCAGGTGGGCGAAGGCCTGGTCAATATCGGCAACACCGGCCGGGCGCTGAAAGACAGCGAAATAAAGCAGTATGGCCTGATATCTTATCCTTTCGCCATTGACGGCGTGGCTGTGGCGGTCCACAGTTCCAACAAAGTGTCTGACCTCAACCCCGAACAGGCGCAAAAACTGTTCAGCGGGCAGATCAGCAACTGGAAAGAACTGGGCGGAGACGATGTCCCGGTCACCCTGTATACCCGTGAGGACGGCAGCGGCACCCGCGAAGTTTTTGTGGACGTGCTTTTAAACCAGGAAGCCATCGACCCTAAAGCGGTTATCGTCAACTCCAACGGTTCCATGAAAATTTCCATATCCAAAGACAAAGGCGCCGCCGGTTATGTGGGCATAGGCCATGTTGACGACAGCATAAAAGCGCTGAAAATCGAAGGCGTGGAGCCTTCGCAGGAAAACGCCGCCAACGGCGCTTACAAAGTTACCAGGCTTTTGTATATGAATACTAAAGGCCAGCCGGACAAGCTGACCGCCACCTTCATTGAATATATCACCGGCAGCGCCGAAGGCCGAAGCCTCATAGAAGCCGCGGGCTATATCCCCTATAGCGGGAAATGAGGCGGGCCATATATTTTTTCTCCGGCGTGGGGCTGATCGGTTCCACGCTTTTATTTGCCGCCATCCTGGCCGGCCTGGTCCACACCCTGGGCCAGACCGGCCCGGATATCCTCCCGGCCGTGTTTTCCCTGACCTGGAACCCCGCGCAAGGCGCTTACGGGCTGTTGCCCATGATCAGTTCTTCGATTATGGTCGCGCTGCTGGCCCTGGTCATGGCTCTGCCGACCGGCTTCGGCCTCTTGTGGAGCATCTGGGTTTATGACAACCGCTACAGCCTCTTCCTGCGAAACCTGCTCCGTTTCATGGCCGGCATACCCACTGTGGTTTACGGCTTATGCGGGCTCTTCATTCTGGTGCCCTTCATGCGGGGCTTGGGGGCGGGCAACGGTTTCAGCCTGGCCTCGGTCTCGCTGGTCTTGTCCGTTCTCATTCTGCCGCCTCTGGTCCTGACGGCCGATTCGGCCGTCCACAACCTCATGAAACGGCCGGAAACCCTGACGCTGAACGCCGGGGCCCTGGGCCTGGGGCGGGACAAGGCCTTCCTGTATATCGCCGTTCACGCCTGCCGCCGGCAGATAGCGGCCGGCCTGGTGCTGGCTTTCGGCCGGGCCCTGGGCGATACGCTGATTGCCCTGATGATTTCCGGGAACGCGCCGGTGATGCCCAAGGGCCTGTTTTCATCCCTGAGGGTGCTGCCCGCCCATATCAACCTTTTGACCGCCGTGGAAATCGACGCCAATATCGAATTGACGCTGTTTCTGTCGGGCTTTTTGCTCATGACGGCGGCGGTGGGCATGAGCCTTTTGAGCAGGATGGCGCAAAAATGATGCGCCTGTTAAAATATTGGGCCATATTTTCGAGCCTGGCCGTCAGTGCGGGTATTGTCGCCTTAATATTGTTTGTGCTGGTAAACGCGGCCTCGTCTTTCAGCCTGGAACTGCTTTTTGGGGACAGCAATCCCTGGGAAGTGATTTGGGGCCATAAAAAGGCCTGGCAGGGACTTTGGACGCCTTTGGGCGGCACCTTGAAATTGATTTTCTGGGCCTCGCTCTTCGCCGTGCCTTCCGGCCTTTCTCTCGGCATATATCTGGCCGAATACGCGCCGAAAAAAAGAGAACGCGCGGTCAGGACCATCCTGGAAACCCTGGCCGGCCTGCCTTCGGTGCTGGCCGGTCTGTTCGGCTTTGTTCTGGTTCTATTTTTGAATAAATTTTTCCCGGCCAATACCTGCCTCGGGCTGGCCTCGTTTTGCCTGGGAGTGCTGGTTCTGCCTCTGACGGCCATCAATACCTGCAACGCGTTAAAAACAATCCCGCTGGAAGTGAGGCTGACGGCCGCCTGCGTGGGGCTCGACCGGGAAAAAACCATCTTCAGGGTTCTTTGGCCGCAAGTGACCGGCCCGGTCTTCAGTGGGATTCTGATGAGCTGCGGCCGCTGTGCGGAAGACACCGCCGTAATATTGATGACCGGCGCGGTGGCCAGTTCATCCGTTTCCGGTCTGCTCAACAAATTTGAAGCCCTGCCCTTTTTCATCTATTACACCAGCGCCAACTATACCGATGATCGGCAGTTGTCGCAAGTGTTCGCCGCGGCGGCCATGCTGCTTTTCATTTCCCTGATCTTTGTCGCCGCCGGCCATTTACTGAGAAAAGCCTAATGAACAGCTTATACGCCAGGGCCCTGACGGTCGACTTTGGCGACCGCCGGGTGTTGAGCATCGACGAACTTGCGGTGAAGAAAGGCGGCATTTCCGTAATTGCCGGCGCTTCGGGCTCCGGCAAAAGCACGCTTTTACGCACTTTCAACCGCCTGAACGACTTTTTCCCGGACTGTCAGGTCAAAGGGCTTCTGGAGGCCTCAATTGACGGCCGGAGGCAATCGGTCTATGATCTCAAGGTCGACGAGCTCAGGCGGAAGATCGGCATGGTATTTCAGCATCCCAATGTGCTGCCGGTCAGCATAATCAAAAATTTCACTCTGCCCCTGGTTCAGGGCCTGGGCCTGTCGTCCGACCAGGCCGTCAGGATGGCCGAAGAAAGGCTCAAATCCGTCGGCCTCTGGAATGAGGTCAAAAACAGGTTGAATTCAGCGGCGGATATTCTTTCCGGCGGGCAAAAGCAGCGGCTCTGTCTGGCCCGGGCCCTGGCTTTAGAGCCGGATATCCTGCTTTTAGACGAGCCGACATCGTCGCTGGACAGCGGCGCGGCGGCCGAGGTCGAGGAATATATCCTGGCCATAAGCAAGAACGTCACCATCGTGCTGGTGACCCACAGCCTGAAACAGGCTGAAAGACTGGGGACCCATTTTTTTGATATGGAGAAGATCAACGAGGTCAGTAAATGATAGAAGTAAAGATTCCGCCTTCGGAAAAAATTGTCTTGAAATATCTGTGCCTGGATCTCAACGGCACCCTGTCGTTCGACAGGGCCATTATCGAAGGCGTGCCCGAAAGGCTCGATAGATTAAAAGACCTGCTGGATATCCGGGTCATCACCGGCGACACTTTCGGCAATGCGGCCGATTTGCTGAAAACGCTGCCGGTTTCGATCAGCATAACCGCCGCAAGCCATCAGGGGCAGGCCAAACTTGACCTCGTTGAAAAGCTGGGGGCCGGCAACACCGTCAGCCTGGGCAACGGGCATAACGACCGGCTGATGCTGGAAAGGTCGGCCCTGTCGATAGCCGTTATCGGGCGGGAAGGCGCCGCCGGCTCGGCTTTGCGGGCCGCCCGCATTTCAGTGTTTTCCATTCTGGACGGCCTTGATTTGCTGCTGTATCCCGACAGGATCAAAGCCACCCTGCGGGACTGAGCCAGGCCGCCCTCCCGGCCGGGATCACGACCGGGCCGCGGCGGCTCAGGCCGGCGCCCGGCGAATGCGGGCGCCGAGAGAGATCAGCTTTTCGTCGAGTTTGTCGTAGCCGCGGTCGAGGTGGTAAACCCGGGAAACCTCGCTTTGGCCTTTGGCCGCCAGGGCGGCCAGGATCAGGCCGGCCGAGGCCCGGAGGTCGGTGGCCATCATGGGCGCGCCTGAGAGGCGGCGGACTCCCCTGACCACGGCCACGTGCCCTTCCAGGGTGATGTCGGCGCCCAGGCGGCGCAGTTCGCTGACGTGCATGAAGCGGTTTTCGAAAATGGTCTCGTTGATGATGGCCGCGGAATCGCCGACGGTCATCAGGGCCATGAACTGAGCCTGCATATCGGTGGGAAAGCCCGGGTAAGGCCGGGTGACGAGGCCCACGGATTTTATCCGGCCGTCGGAAGTGACGATCAAGTCCTCCCCCTCCGGCTTCAGCCCGACCCCGGCCTCCCGGATTTTGTCATAGACCGCGTCCAGGGCCTGATGAGGCGAACCCTTGACCACCACCCGGCCGCCGGCCAGGGCGGCGGCCACGATCAAGGTGCCGGCCTCGATGCGGTCGGGCATGACCTGGTAAGAGGCGCAGCGGAGCGCCCCGACCCCGTCGATGACCAGTTCATCGGTCTCCAGGCCGGAAATTTCGGCGCCCATGGCCAGAAGGGCCCGGGCGGTGTCGGTCACTTCCGGCTCGCGGGCCGCGTTGCTGATGACGGTTCGGCCCCGGGCCAGGGAAGCGGCCATCATCAGGTTTTCAGTGCCGGTGACGGTGACCGTGTCAAAATTGACGTGGGCCCCTCTGAGCCCGCCCTTAGGGGCCCTGGCCACCACATAGCCGCCGTCGAGGTCGATGACCGCGCCCATGGCCTCCAGGGCTTTGAGGTGCAGATCAATGGGCCGGGCGCCGATGGCGCAGCCGCCGGGCAGCGAGACCCGGGCCCGGCCGCAGCGGGCCAGCAGCGGCCCCAGGACCAGGGCCGAGGCCCGCATGGTCTTGACCAGCTCGTAGGGCGCCTCCGGGCTGTGGAGGGTGCCCATATCCAGTTCGGCCCGGCCGTTTTCAAATTCGGTCCGGCCGCCCATGTGGCGCAAAAGGCTGGCCATGGTGACCAGATCCCTGAGGCGCGGCACATTATTCAGAATCAGCGGGCCCCCGCATAAAATGGCGGCGGCCATCAGAGGCAAAGCCGCGTTTTTGGCGCCGCTGACGCGCACTTCCCCGCTCAGGGGCTGACGCCCTTCAATCAATATCTTATCCATATATTATCCAAGCGACAATCCAGAGGCGTTGCACCGGGTCTTCCTCAGGGGCGCCTAAGCCCGGCGGTGTTCGATATAGGCATAGGCCGAATGATTGTGGATGGATTCGAAATTCTCGGCGGCGATGGAAAACCAGGTGAAGGTGTCGTCGGCCAGCAGCCTGACGGCCACCTCCCGCACCACGTCTTCGACAAACATGGGGTTTTCGTAGGCCGCCTCGGTGACGTATTTTTCATCCGAGCGCTTCAAGAGGGAAAAAACCTCGCTCGAACAGGAGGTCTCCACCAGGCGGATCAGATCTTCCATCCAGAAAAATTTGGAATAGCGGACCACCGCCTTGACCAGGCCCCGCTGGTTATGGGCTCCGAAACTGCTGATTTCCTTGGAGCAGGGGCAGAGGGTGGTGATGGGCACGGTCACCCCGACGGTCAGGTCGAGCTCGCCCCCGTCCTGCGAGCCGAAGAGGGAGCAGGTGTATTCCATCAGGCTGACCGCCCCGGAGACCGGGGCCTTTTTTTCGATGAAATAGGGAAAAGTCAGTTCCAGGTGGGCGGTGGCCGCGTTGAGGCGCTTTTTCATGTCCGACAGCATGACCGGGATGCTTTGGGTGGAAATGCTGTCCCGGTGGTGGGAGAGCACCTCGATGAAACGGGACATGTGAGTGCCCTTGTAGTGATGGGGCAGATCCACATACATATTGACCGAAGCCACCGTGCGCTGGGCCTCCCGGGCCTTGTCCATGACCGTGATGGGGTAGCGGATGTCTTTGACCCCGACCTTGTCAATCTTGATATTTCTGGTGTCCGGCCGGCTCTGGACGTCTTCCATGACGGCTTCCGGCTGGGCGGCCTGGCTTTTTTCACTGCTCAATTTGCCTACTGCTCCCAGTTTTGCGCGCGATTTCAAATACGGCGCCAAGCTCAAGGCCCGGGCGCCGGAAGCGGCCCCGGCCGGATGAAACGGCCCCTCCAATCAGTAGCAGCATATTTAAATTATACTACCCCCGGCCCCCCGGCTTGTCAAATTCGGCCCAGGCGCCGGGGCGGTCAATATTCGCATCCGGAACAGGGCGGGGGATAGCCGGAAGCCGGGCCGGACAAGCTGCGCCGCAATTGATTCATGGCCGGCGACTGCCAGACCGAGGCCAGGGAGATGTCGGCCGCGTTGAACGGCAGGAGCCCCTCCCCGTACCAGGAGCAGCAGGGCCAGAGGCTTCCGTCGTGATTGACGGCCAGCCTCTGCCAGCTCTGGCCGCAGACCGGCGCCAGGGGCCGGGCCGGACGGGACGGCCGGGGCAGACGCGAGCCGGGGAACCAGATGGCCTCCTGAATGGCCAGCAGATCGGCCTTGTCGGCCCATTTTTTGAGAAAAAGCTCCAGTTGACCCCGGTTGAGGTCCAATTTGAGAAAGCTGAGGCGAAGCAGGGGCGTTTCCAGACCGGCTTTTTGCCTCAGCTCAAGAAAGCGGTCCAGGCTCCTCTCCAGCTTTTCCAGGTTCCCGCCCCTGACGGCCCGGTAGGTTCCGGGCCGGGCGGCGTCCAAAGATATTTCCAGGCGGGTCAGGCCGCTGTCGATCAAAGCCCGGGAACTGTCGTCATCAAGCTTGGCCCCGTTGCTGCCCAGGCGAATATCCATTATCCCGGCCCGGACGGCTTCGGCCGCCAGTTCGGCCGCCCGGGGGTGGAGCAGCGGCTCGCTGCCCAGCCCCAGGGTCAGGGCCGGGAGCTGATGCTCGCGGGCCTGGCTCATCAGGCGTTCATACAGGGAATCAGCCATGAGCCGGACCCGGCGGCTCCCGGGCCGGCCGGGCAGAGGGCACATCAGGCAATGGAGCTGGCAGCCGGAATTTATGGCCAGATCCAGGCTCAGGGGAAAATCGCCGGGCCGGCCGCGCCCGGAAGTTTCGGCCCAGCGCCGGCGGTAATCAAGGAAACGGCGGCCGAAACGTTTTTCCAGAAGGGAAAAATACCGGTCGCCGCTTTGATAGAGAGCCACCTGGCCGCCGGGCTCGCGATGAAGCTGCTTGAAGCCCACCCGGGGAGCCCTATCTGATGTAGATCATGATTTGAGAGGAACCGGCATCCCTGACTTCCCGCAGCACCTTTTTGCCGGGCAGGTGACGGGCCATGGCCTGGGCCTGGGCCCGCTGGCCGGGGCGGTAATTGATGACCGTCTGCCCGCGGGGGCCGCCGCCCGGCTCCCGGTCGGCCACCGAGACCACCTGGTAACCCATCTGGCCGAGCACCTGGCCGTATCGCCGCCCGATATCTCCCCGGCCGGTCTCGTTGATGACGATCAGGCTGGAACGGGGCGGGGCCTTGGCGGCCGGCCGGCCGGTTTTTTTAGCCGAAGGGCGGCCCTGGCCGGAACTTTTGGCGGCCGCTTTCCCGGCCGGTTTTTCAGCGGCGGCCTTGGCCGGGATTTTGGCTTTTTCGGCCCGGACGGACGGGGCGGCGGCCTCCGCCTTGGCCGCCGGGCGCCGCTCCCCGGGCGGGGCGGCCGGGGTCTGCCAATCGACCTTGCCGGTCAGGGGCGGGAGTATTTCGGCCGCGCCGAATTGGCTTTCCAGGGTCAACAGGCCGCCGGCCTTGAGAATGGCCGAGGAACCGTCCTCCGGCCCTTCGGGAGCGGCGGTTTCGGCCGGCGGAGGTACGCCCTGGGCGCCGGCCCCGGATAAGGCCCGGGCGCTTTGGGATTCGGGGGGCAGCATATCGGAGAAAAGATGCCTCAGCGTCTCCCGCCCGTCCGGTTCCAGAAGACGGGGGCCGGCCGGCGGCTGCTGAATGGCCTGATCCATGGCCTGGTTGAGCGCTTCGGCGCCGGCCTCCCGGCCGTTGTTTTCAGTTGGCCCCCCGGAACCCGGGGCCCGCCCGGCCGCCGACGGCGGCAGAGGCACGGTGGGCGCCGTGGTCGGCCGGGCCGGGACCGGGGCCTGACGGCTGCCGTCGGTCTGGCCTATCTCCAGTTGGATCCAGCGGCCGGGGCTGCCGCCGGCCGAAGCTTCTTCGGAGACCTGGCCCTGGAGACCGGGCGAATTCGAAGGCGGCTGGGAAGCGGCCGGGCCCGGCCCCGGAGGGACGACCGGGTCCGGAGCCGGCGGAGAGTCCGGGGAGACCGGCGGCGGGGCATAGTCGGCCAAGGGCTCGGGGCCAGGGGGGGGGACTGGGTCGGGGCCCGGGGGCGGAGAAGGCAGGGGCGCGTTTTCCAGCGGAATTTCGGTGGCCTCCCGATAAAAATCCATCACCGTCTCATCGGGGTCGGCGGCCGTATCGGCCGGCGGCTGGTCCAGGTCAAAAGAATGGACCGGGGGCGGCTCGGTCAATTGGGCCATAAGAGGCCCGGGGCCGAGCGGGCCTAAGCCGGGCAGCCCGGCCCCGAACATTAAAAAAGCCAGAACCGTAAGAGGCCTGTATGTCTTTGAGTGATGCTTCATAGCCCGGGCCGTCGGAAATGGGTTCTTCGGTCAGTATAACACAAGACCGGGATCGACGCCCGTCAAAAACAGGTCAACCGGCCCGAAGCGGCCGCCTCAGACCAGCCACAACAGGCTCATAAGGTTAAGAACGATTAAGAGAATAACCGGAAGGGGATCGAAACCGTTTTTTGATCTGCTCATAAGATTCTCCTTGGTCCCGGAAAAAGTCCAGTCGGAAAATGGCGGCCGCGATTATTGAATCCCGGCCACCGGCCGGGGTTTAAAAGAGGGCATTGCTCAGCCGGTTTGACAGCCCGCCGCTGCCGTCATTCTTTAAAAAGGAAAACTGAAGCTGACTGATCAGGTCGCCCATAGTGGAATGGCCGGCGGCCGGGCTTTCGACCAGCCCGCCGGATTCGCTTTTAGAGCCGAAGCCGACGGACTGCTTGAGGGTCTCTTCAAAAGAAGAGCCGCCGACGCTGCCTAAAAGCGCCGCCTGGCCTGAATTGCCGGTCGCGCCCCAGAGGACGCGTTCATTGGTGAGGGAACTGATATTCATTATTTAACCTCCTTGGGAACGGCTAAAACTGCCGCCTTTCTTCCGATGGGAAGATGAAGCAAAATTCAGGCCACTATTGAGAAATTAGCCTGGGAATCCCCGGACCAGGCTCATTCTTTCGAGGTCATGAATGAGAACATTGCCGGCAACGCCGACTCTTTCATCGCCCTGCGTGAAAAGAGCGCGTGCTCTGAATTCCTCACGCCCCACACGGCCGAAGATATTGAAGGGCTGGAAGCATTAGGTCGCCGACATGGGCTTTACGCTTACGGATAAAATGGATATAATAGGGGCGATCAACTTTGTCGGAAAGAAGCGCGTACCCTGGTATGACCCAAGCAGAACCGGAATCGGCGACCGCCACCCGGCCCTGGCCGCAATTCAAGGAAACGGACGCCGATTCCTTCATCTCCCTGCGCGAAAAAAGCGAGCGCCCCGAATTCCTCACGCCATATACCGCCGAAGAGATGAAAGGATGGAAACATTACGTCGCCGACGACG
>JAISFR010000091.1 GCA_031263565.1 Candidatus Adiutrix sp.
ACATTCTCCAGGCCCAAATGCCGGAAAAGGTCGTTAGCGTCTTTGGCTGTATAGACGCCTTCGCCTTTAGAGCTTTTTTCTATAGCGGCCAAAGTTGTTTCGTTGGGAATTTCAGCATAGGGAAAGCTCTGCTCTTCAGCAATTTGGGCTATAAACATAATGGCAGCTTAACCGACGCATCAGCGATGGCTGATGCTTATAGGCACAAGGAAGCGTTTTTTTGTGTGGTATTCCTGGCAGCGGCTAAAGCCGCAGAAGCCGTTCCGCATTACGGTGTGCTATCTTTTCTCTATCAGTCTGGCTGATGGGGGCTGTCTCCAAAAATCCCCGTGCTCCTCCGTTAGGATGGTAGGGATAGTCCACCGAGTACAAAATGCGATCCGCACCCAAAACATCCATGATAAACATGAAATGCGGCATAGTGAACATGCCGCTCGGAGTCACATAAATCTGATCTCTGAAAGTCTCTATAATTGTCCGTTTCAATCCGGTGACATCTTTCGGAAGGGCCGCGTCAAGCCGATCCAGAAAGAACGGAACCATTTCACCCCAATGACCTGCAATGACAGTCAGCCCGGGTATCGTATCGAAAGCTCCGGACAGGATGAGCCGGAGCACTTGTATTCCCGCCTCGTTATGCCAACCCCATCCGTAAGTAGAGATGGGGACGGTCACCACGGGATTTAAACCGGCATAGTAAATATTCTGCACATCCCTTTGGGGAAAGCCGGGATGCAGATAGAGGGGGACTTGCAACTCTCCGGCCTTGGCGAGCACGGGCATGTATCGAGGATCGTCTAAAAATACAGGACCAACGCCGGGCCTGCCTAGGATCAAAGCCCCCTTGAATCCATGTGCTGTAACAGTACGTTCCAGTTCCGCAGCGGCTGCCGCCGGGTTCGAAAGCGGCAAGGAGGCGAAAGCCGCAAATCTGTCCGGATATTTTTTGACCGCCGCAGCCAACCGTTCATTGGCGGCCCGGCATAGAGGAACGGCTTCTTCGGAAGAAAGCAACTGCGGATAATTGCTGAGCGAAATTACCTGTATGTCTATTCCGTTAGCATCCATATCGGCTATGCGGTTTTGATCCAGGTTTTCCAGTATTTGGGCGTTTTCATGTCTAGTCGGGTCAAAATCCAGGATGTAAGGAGCGGCTTCATGGAGCATATGTTTGGTGGCTTCGGTTATGGCGGGGTCTGTGGCGTGCTCTTCAAGCATGATGAGTTTCATCACGGAACGACGGCTTATCAATGCCGTCTCCGACGTTTGAGCGCCTGTTCCTGTTGTCTTTTCAGCCATCCCGGCTCTCCTTCTTTAATCAGATTTGTACAGAACGCCTAATCTCCACCGCCGCCGAGGACTTCCCCTTCCGGCAGGTCATCGTAGCTGCGGTAGTAATCGTCCGGTTCGGGGGCCGAGGCCTGGGGACGGGCCGCATTATCGCCGTAAGTGTTCTGGCCGGGGCCTCCGGAAGGCGCGGGCGACGGGCCGTAGAGAGGCAGACGGCCGGAGCGCGAGCCGTTTTCGGCCGAAGCCGCGGGTTGCTCCGCTTCCCGGCGATCGCGAAACTGCGTCTGGGCCGGCGGAGCCGGGGTCGGCCGGGTATTGACCGGCCGGCTGTAATCGGGGCCAAAATCAACCGTGCTGCGGTTACGGTAGTTGAAAGTGGTCATCCTCCCCCCGGACTGGCGTGCCGGGGACTGGGCCTGGCTGAAAACGGGGCTTTCGGCATAGCCGTCTTCGCCGGCCAGTTCCAATTCTTCGCCTTCCTCGAAATCCTCGCGCAGGAACTCGTCTTCGGCGTTGGCGCTGGCCACGGTCTCCGACAGGCCGCTGCCCACGGTGCCGGCCCGATAGCAGAGGCCCACCGCCCCGCCCTCGACCAGTTCGGCCTCCGGCGGCACGCTGAATTCCTCGATGGGCTTGTCTTTCAAAGCGCCCTGCATGTAATAGAGAAAAATGGGCCCAGCCACCCGACCGCCCACTTCTCCCACCGCCTTGGGTTTCTGCTGGTCGGTGCCCACCCAGACGGCGGTGACCAGTTCCGGGGTGAAGCCCACGAACCAGGCGTCGGAAAAGTCGTTGGTGGTGCCGGTCTTGCCGGCCACCGGGCGGCCCAGGGGTTTGACCACGCCGCCGGTGCCGGCTTCCACCACGCCCCGGAGCATCCAGGTCACGGCGCAGGCGTCGCCGGGGTTCAGGGCCGGGATGCGCTCGACCTCAAAGCTTTCCACCAGATGGCCGTAACGGTCCTCAACGCGGGTGATGTAGCGGGGCGTGGTCCGGTCGCCCATATTGGCGAAGACCGAATAGGCGGTGACGATTTCCGGCATGTGGAGGCCGTGGGCGCCGAGGGCGATGGTCAGGCTTTCGGGCAATTTTTCGGTGAGGCCCAGCTTGCGGGCCGTCTCGGCCAGAGCCTCAAAGCCGAGGCGATCCAGGAGCTTGATGGAGATCAGGTTCCGCGAGCCGGCCAAAGCGGTGGCCAGGGTCATGGGGCCTTTGAATTTCATGTCGGAATTGACCGGCTTCCAGCGCTTGCCGCTGCCGGGGTCGTCGATGACCAGGGGGGCGTCGACCAGAATGGAGCCCGGGGTGTAGCCGTGTTCCATGGCCGCCGCATAAAGGATGGGCTTAAAGGACGAGCCCGGCTGCCGCTGGCTCTGCACGGCCCGGTTGAACTGGCTTTCACTGAAATCCCGGCCGCCGACCATGGCCTTGACGTTGCCGGTGGCCGGCTCCATGCTCAAGAGGGCCGACTGCACGTCGGTGCGCCGCTCCAGGGTCAGATCCAGGGCCAGGGAGCCTTGGCTGAAGGCGCTTTGGGCCGCCTGCGGCTCGTCTTTCTTTGTATTGTCCGGGTCCGACAGGCGGACGCTGACCACATCGCCCTTTTTAAAGCGCTGGCTGATGGGGCCCTTCAGAGCCCAGTTCAGGTTCTTCTTGGCGATGCGCCCGAGATAGGGGCCCACCCGCAGCGACAGGGCGCTGTTTTTGCCGTCCACTTCCATGATCACGGCCCGATAGAGGCGAAAGGGCTCCAGCCCGTCTTCGGGCAGCTCTTTGGCCGTCTGGCTCAAAAAGTCGTGGATGGCCTGGTCGCTGGCCAGGTGTTCTTCCGCCCCCTGGTAATTCCGGCGCCGGGAGTATTCCCAGACGCCCCGGGCCACGGCCTGGTCGGCGGCGTGCTGAGCTTCGATGTTGACGGTGGTGAAGATGCGCCAGCCGTCATTATAGAGGCTGTCGGGGCCGACCCGCTCTTCCATCAGGCGGCGGACGTGTTCGGTGAAATAAGGGGCTATGGTGGTGTTGGGGTTGGGCCATTCGCCGACAATATGCAGGCTCTCGGCCGCCGCCGCCTTGGCCTCGGCTTCGGTGATGAAGCCGGCCGCCAGCATACGCTCATTGATGGCCGTGAGCTGGCGGTCGCGGGCGTATTCAGGGTCGTTGACCGGGTTTCGGTTGGGCGAGCGGGTGATGCCGGCCAATTGGGCCGCTTCGGCCAGGCTCAACCGCCCCGCGGATTTGCCGAAATAGGTCCGGGCGGCGGCCTCCACTCCATAGGCCCCGCGGCCGAGATAGATCTGGTTTAAATACAGATAGAGAATTTCTTCTTTGCTGAGATTGCGCTCTATGCGGACGGCCAGGATCATTTCTTTGATCTTGCGGACGTAGGATTTTTCCGGAGTCAGCAAAAACGATTTCACGACCTGCTGGGTGATGGTCGAGCCGCCCTGAGTTTTGTCGCCGCTGCTGAAGTTGGCGATGGCCGCCCGGAGGATGGCTTTGGGATTGATGCCCTTATGGTTGTAAAAATCGGCGTCCTCGACGGCCAAAAAGGCGTTGATGACCATCTGGGGGATGCTTTCCAGGGGCACCACGAAGCGGCGTTCATGGCAGTATTCGCCGATGACCCGGCCGTCATCGCTGAAAACATAGGTTACGGTGGGCGGTCGATAATTCCTCAGACCCTCGATGGAGGGCAGGTCCTGGGAAAAATAGTGATAAGCCCCGAAGGCCGCCACCAGACCGGCCAGCCCCAGGCTCAGCCCCAGCCAGAACAGCCCGCCCGCGACCCGGCGGAACAGGCTTTTCTTTTTGGGGGCTCTGGCGGCACGCGGGGTCCTGACCGGGCCCCGGCCCCTGGCCGGGCCGGGGGCGGCTTTCCTGGCTTCGGAGGCCACGGTCTTTCGCCTGGGGCGGGGGCCGCTGCGGGGCCGGGATTCATCCCAGGCGGCGGGGCCGGCCAATTCGAAATCCGGCGCGGGAACTCGTCTTCTTTTTTTCTTTTCTTCCATATTCAGTCATACTCAGGTCGGCGACCTGGGAATAGTTGGCCTAAGAGGGCGATAAAATTATAAAAACAAAAATCTGAAGTCGCCGAAGCCGTGTCTTCACCTGTCAGTTTAGTATGAACCGCCCGGATTGTAAAATGGAATTTCTGTTGGCCGCGCCAAAACGGCCTCAGGTGCCGCCGCCCTCTGGGGTGAAGCGGATGAGGCTGATAATGAGGGCTGTCCCCGGAATTACCCTTGGAAAGCGTACGGGTGTAGATAAAAATAGTAGGTAATCAGAATGGATATCGGCGAAAGGCACCCAATGCGGAAAGAATAAACAACTCAACGTCGGTGTGCCACAAGCCACTTTCCGTTTTTCTTTTATGCGATTGCCTTGAAGCCTTATAACACAGGACTTCTTTTCCGACTTGATTATCTGCGGCAGAAAAAACAAATGCTTTCATAGCGTTGGCCCACCCAAACGAGCTTCTCCGGCCCGACGCTATTTTTAACGCCGGCGTTTCGCCACAATTATGATCCAAAAAAAATCCAACTGCCGTCAAATAGCCGGGCTTTCCGGCGTCCGTCAATTGCTTCCGGTTGATTATGCATTATATCGTATAATTAATGGTAGGTAGTCATATGAAAGACATTGTCACGGTTTCAGCGGTTAATTTCAGCGCCGTCTGGGGCGACAGCTTCGGCAACCGAAAACGAATGGTCGAATACAGCGAGGCCCTGGCCCGACGGGGCTCCGACTTCATCATCTTTCCGGAAACAGCCCTGACCGGCTATGATGT
>JAISFR010000127.1 GCA_031263565.1 Candidatus Adiutrix sp.
TTTACGTTTATGGCTGGAATAATTTTTCATGTCGTACTCTTTTGGGGCAAAAAATACAGCTCATTGGTAAAATGGAGTTTCCAGATTTTATCCTCGATAGAGGCCTGTCTTCGACTATATATATCGCTGACCGAATCAAACAGTAATACAGACTGCCCCCTACCTCTCCTACTATCCACTTTCGTTATGTAAAAGTGAAAGACAGCGCCAGTTGAAGCCGGATGTTTTAATCTCTCAAATTATGATAAATGATAATCGAAGCCAATAATAAAGTCAAAGTCAAACTGAGAGTTAAATCACCGCAAGATCGACACCTTGCCGGTTCAATATATGTGGCCTGGGTTTGACTGAAATAGCGGCAAAAGGTACGCAAAAACGGTCTAAAGGCATTTGAAGGTCGGGCTTCGAGGTCAACGGCCCGTCTGAGAATCTGTCGGGGAAGCATATATTCTCCGGCGGGCATATTTGACAGAAGATCAAAAATAATTGGCTTGGGCGCATCATTTCATAATCCGAAATTATTTTATGGCCCAAACGGGCTCTGAGGTCTAAAATGGCCTATATTTATCGTTAAGGCGCGGCCCGCCGGGCGGGCCGCCAGGAAACCGGGAAACTGCTCCGCTATTTACAAAACGGATTCTAAATGTTAATCTGAAACAAGACGCAGTTGGCCTGGAACATGAGGGGCAAGCTTTTCCGGCTCGTTCTGGAAAAGCGCCCCCAGGGACCGGGCGCCGTCGACCGGCCCCTCCCGAGCCCGGACGGTAGTTTATGTCCCAAGAGGAAACATGCGGGTAGTCATCGTCAGCCGGGATCGCGAATTTCTTGAGCCGCTCATCGAGGCCCTGGCCGGGGAGGATTTTGAAGTCCTTGTGGTGGAGAACGGCGCCGGGGTCCAGGCCTGTCTCAAGCGGGGGGGGCTCCAGTTCCTGATCGCCGAGGCTTCGCTTCTGGTCGACCGCGGCCTGGGCCGGGAAGTGCGGGGGCGCTGCCCCCTGGCCCGCCTGGTGGCCCTGGTGGACCGGCCCAGCCTCCTGGGTCTGGTCGACGCCCTGACCAACGGCCTGACCGACTACTTCCCCCGAAGCCCCCAATATTTCAGCGCCGTGGTCCGGACCCTCGTTGACGAGCGCCAGCGGCTGGTCAGATGGCAGCACGTGCTTTTGTCCGGCGAAGCCCTGTCCGGCTCCGCCGACGGCTCCCCCGGGCCGGAAGCCGCCCGGCCTGAGGCTTGAATAATTGCGATAAAACCACTGTCTTGGCTAATAAAACTCCGAACAGGGCGACTATGGCTTTCGATCTGGAAAAAGTTGAAGAACTCCTTAACGGCCTCAGCCTGGATCTGATGATGATTTCCACCGACAACCTGATGGAGATCAGTGACCTCCTGGGTCGGGTCGAGCCTTTGAGCGAAGCCTTTTCGCCCCTGGATTCGGAGATTCCCGGCCGCGTTATCCGGGCTGTGGAGGATGGTCTGAAGGCCGTCATCCGGGGGCAGATCGTAGAGGCGGACCGGGCCGTGGCCCTGGTAGGCGAAGGCTTTTCCCTGCTCCAGGACCTGGCCCGCGCCCTCCCGGTCGGGGCCCCCTTCAAAGGCGACGTGCCCGGCTGGACCGCCGCCCTGGAAAGCCTGGCCGTGGCCCCGGGCCTGGCGGCCTGGACCGCCTCCCTGGAAAGCCTGGCTACGGCCCCGGGCCTGGCGGCCGAACCGGGCCCCGGGGGCCCTGAAGCCCCGGCCGCTCCCCCCCCGGGCCAAGCCCGGACCGGGCGGCTGTCGGTCGATTTTTTCAAAGCCGAATTCATCGCCGCGGTGGAAGAGATCCAGGTTCTGCTGGTGGCCGCGGAGCAGAAAAGCGACCCCCAGTCGGCCCTGGGCGGTCTGGCCCGCAACTTCCGGGCCGTGCTGGGCGCGGCCGACCTTCTTCAGCAGGAGACCCTGGCCCTTTTGGTCTACAATGCCGGCAGCCTCATCGACTACGTGGCGGCCGAACAGGTGCCTTATTCCACGGCGGTCACTGATATCCTGCTGCGGGCCTGCGAATATATCCTTAAGGGCCTCCGGGGGCTGGAACTGGGGGCGGACGGGCAATCCTGGCGCATCGCCCCCGAAACCTACCAGCCGGAGGAAACGGGGGCTTTCATCGAGGAACTGTGGATAGCCCGGCAGGGGGGGCTGCCGGCCCCGGCCGCGGCGGGCGGTACCGACAGCGGCGCCCGGCAGCCGGCCAAGCCCAGAAAGATCGGCGAAATTCTGGTGGCCCAGGGCCTGATATCCGAGGGCGACCTGGGCGGCCTGATCGAGGCCCAGCAAAACGCCCGCAAGCTGACCCTGGGTGAGATTCTGGTGGCTGAAAAATACATCAGCCCCGAAGACCTGGCCGAGGCCCTGGCCGAACAGAAAAAGACCCCCGACCGGAAGCTGGGCGAAATTCTGGTGAGGCTGGGCAAACTCGATTACGAACAGATCGAGGCGGCCGTAAAAAACCAGGCGGAAAAAAGGGAGACCAAGCTGGGCGAGTTTCTGCTCAAACGCAAGATCGGCGCCCCGGACAAGGTGGCCCTGGCCCTTCGGGAACAGAAGCAGAGCGAGGGCGGCGGCCGGGCCCAGGCCCCCGCCCAGACGGTCAAGGTGGAGACCGGCAAGCTCGACGGCCTGATCGACCTGGTGGGCGAACTGGTCATCGCCCAGTCCCTGATCAGTTCCAGCGAAGTCATCCAGAATCTCAGGGAACAGAAGATCGCCAAAGATCTGGCCCTGGTTTCCCGCATCACTTCGGAATTGCAGCGCAACGCCATGAGCCTGCGCATGGTTCAGATCAACCCGACCTTCCAGAAGATGAACCGCCTGGTGCGCGATCTGGCCCACAGGTTCGAAAAGGACGTCAAATACGAGACCGTGGGCGGCGACACGGATATCGACCGCAACATGGTGGAATCCATTTACGACCCCCTGGTTCACCTGGTCCGCAACGCCCTGGATCACGGGCTGGAGTCTCCGGCCGAACGCCGGGCCGGCGGCAAGTCCCCCCAGGGCCTGGTGCGCCTGAAGGCCTACCACCAGGGCGGCAGCGTGGTCATCGAGCTTTCTGACGACGGCCGGGGCCTGGACCGGGCCAGGGTCCTCAACAAGGCCGTGGAACAGGGCCTGATTTCGCCCGGAGAGAATCTGAGCGACGCGGCCGTTCACGCCCTGGTTTTTCAGCCCGGCTTTTCCACGGCCGACCAGGTCTCCGACGTCTCCGGCCGGGGCGTGGGCATGGATGTGGTCAAGCAGTCCGTCGAAAAGCTGCGGGGCAAGGTGGATTTCACCTCGGTCCAGGGCCGGGGCTCGACCCTGACCATTCGCCTCCCGCTGACCCTGGCCATTATCGACGGCATGATCGTCCGGGTGGGCGAGCACCGTTACATTCTGCCGACCATCTCCATCCTGGAATCTTTCCGCCCGGCTTCGGCCGATTATTTCACGGTCAAAAATCAGGGAGAAATGATCAAGGTGCGGGAACACCTGCGGCCCCTGCTGCGCCTGGACCGCATCGTCGGGGCCCGGGGCGCCCTGGCCAGCCCCGACCAGGCCCTGGTGGTGGTGGTGGAAAACGAGGGCGAACACCGCTGTCTTTTGGTTGACGAAGTGCTGGGCAAACAGGAAGTGGTCATCAAATCCCTGGGCGAACGGCTCAAGTACGTGCGGGCCCTGGCCGGCGGCACCATTCTGGGCGACGGCCGGGTGGGCCTGATTCTGGATGTGGCCGGCCTTTTTGAAATGTCCGCTTTCTCCGGCCGCCTGGCTTTCGGCGGCGAGGCCGGCCAGGCCCCAGCCGACGAAGACTGGGGCCTGGAAGACGACGGCGCCCGGGCGCTGCCGATATAAGGAGACCCCAGATGAACACGGATTTGGGAAGGCCCGGGGAACCCGGCCTTCAGGCGGTCATGGACCAGGAAAACAAATTTCTCCAGTTCGAGCTGGACGGGGAATATTACGGGGTGGACATCCTGAAGGTCCGGGAAATCAACGGCCTGATGGACATCACGGCCGTGCCCCAGACCCCGCTGTTCATGAAAGGCCTGATCAACCTGCGCGGCAAGGTCGTGCCGGTCATCGACCTGCGGCTCAAATTCGGCCTCCCCGAATACCGCTACGATGAGCGGACCTCCATCATCGTCATTGAAATCAAGTCCGTTCACGGGCAGGTCCAGATGGGCATCGTGGTCGATACCGTCTCCGAGGTCGTCAATATCCGGGCCGAAAACATCGAGCCGGCCCCCAACTTCGGGGCCCGCCTGAAAAGCGACTACATCCGGGGCATGGCCAAGGCCAAGGGCCGGGTCATCATCATTCTGGATATCGACCTGATCCTGACCGATGAGGAACTGACTTTCGGAGCCTGACCCCCGGTCCCGCCGATCGCTTTACGCTTTAATTGAGGTTTTTATGTCAGCCCTGGCCGCGCCCGGCAATTTCAACGTTGAACTGACCGACCGGGAATATATGGAAATTGCCGAATTCGTCCACAAGACGGCCGGCATCAATCTCAAGGAAGGCAAGAAGGAGCTGATGCGCACCAGGCTGTCCAAGCGGATGAGGAGCCTGCGTTTCAATCATTTCAAGGACTATTTCCGGTACGTCATGAGCGACCAGAGCGGCGAAGAGATCGTTTTTCTTCTGGACGCCCTGGCCACCAACCTCACCAGCTTTTTTCGCGAGCCCCAGCATTTCCGGTTCATGGCCGAAGAATATCTGCCGGCCCTGGAAGAGCGGCGGCGGGCCAGAAACAACCGCCGCCTGCGCATCTGGAGCGCGGCCTGCTCCTCCGGCGAGGAACCCTATACCGCGGCCATGGTGGTTCTGGAAAAAAACCCCTATTTCGGCCAGGGCGGCGATTTCCGCATCCTGGCCACCGACCTGTCCACCAAAGTGCTGAACATAGCCAAACAGGGGCTTTACGGGCCGGAACGGGTCAAGGGCATTCCCCCGCAGACTTTGCAGAAATATTTCACCCGCCTGGACACCGGCGGGGGCGGGAAGATGTACAAGGTCAGCGACCAGCTGCGCCGCCTGGTGGCCTTCAAAAGGCTCAACCTCGTGGAGCCGATGCCCTTCAAAAACCCCCTAGATCTCATCTTCTGCCGCAACGTCATGATCTATTTCGACCGGGAGACCATCAACCGGCTGGTGGACAAGTACTACCAGATCCTGGCCCCCGGCGGCTACCTGTTCATCGGGCACTCCGAGAGCCTCTCGGGCTTCAAGCACCCTTTCAAATACGTGGCCCCCTGTATCTATCTCAAGGAATAGAAGCGCAAGTGAGGAGATGCCGTGATAAAAGTTCTGGTTGTCGATGACTCGGCCATTGTCCGCAAAATATTTACCGAGGAACTCTCCAAGGCTCCCGATATCCAGGTGGTGGCTTCGGCCCAGGACCCCTTTGTGGCCCGGGACAAGATCCTGGAGCTGAAGCCCGACGTCATTACCCTGGATATCGAAATGCCCCGCATGGACGGCCTCACCTTTTTGAAGAAAATCATGGCCCACCATCCGCTGCCGGTCATCATCGTCAGTTCCCTGACCCCCAAGGGCAGCGCCATGGCCATGGAAGCCCTGGAAGACGGGGCGGTCGAGGTCCTGGCCAAGCCCGGCGGCTCGTTTTCGGTCGGGGAGATGGGCGCCCAACTGGCCGACAAGATCCGGGCGGCCTCCAGAGCCCGTTTTTTGAAGCGCCTGCCCCCCCCGGCCAAAAGCGCCTCAACGGCCCATCTGCGCGGCGGGGCCCTCACCCAGACCACCAACAAGGTCATTGCCATCGGCTCTTCCACCGGCGGCACCGAAGCCCTGACCCAGATCCTGACCCAGATGCCCCCCGGCAGCCCCGGCATCGTCATCGCCCAGCACATGCCGGCCAACTTCACCCGCACTTTCGCCGAACGCCTCAACGGCCTATGCCACATCCGGGTCAAGGAGGGGGAGAACAACGACTCGGTGCTGCCCGGCACCTGCCTGATCGCCCCCGGCAACTTCCACATGCTGCTCAAGCGCAGCGGGGCCCGCTATTTCGTGGAGGTCAAGACCGGACCCCTGGTGCATCACCAGCGGCCGGCGGTCGATGTCCTCTTCAATTCCGCGGCCAAATACGCCGGCGGCAACGCCGTGGGGGTCATCCTGACCGGCATGGGGGCCGACGGCGCGGCCGGCATCAAGGCCATGAAGGAGGCCGGGGCCAAAACCATCGCCCAGGACGAGGAATCCTGCGTGGTTTTCGGCATGCCCAAAGAGGCCATCAAAACCGGCTGCATCGACAAGGTGCTGTCTCTTAAGAAAATTCCCCAAGGCATCATGGATATGATATAATCCCAGCGGGATCACGAGGGGCTCCTTTGAAGAAGAAAAGCGTGAAAAGCGGGGGCGGCGCCTGCTGCCTGGACGAGGCCAGCGGCCTGTATTCCCGGGAACATTTCCTCACGGTCCTGGGCCAGGAACTGGCCCGCCTGGATCGCTGGGAGCGTCCCTTAAGCCTGGCCTTCCTGGATTTCCCGGCTTTGGACGTCGAACTCTGGCCCCGCCTGGGCCGGCTTTTGAAGGCTTCCCTGCGGAGCATCGATCTGGCCGCCCGCTGGTCCGAGGAGCGGGTCGGGGCGCTTTTGCCCGACGCCGGGGCCGCCCGCTGCCGGCGCTGGCTGGCCGATCTGTCCGACGATCTGGCCCGGGCCGCCTGGCCGCTGCCCCTGCGTTTCGGCCTGGCCCTGGCCCGGCCCCTGGAAGGGCGCCGGCCCGAGGAAATGCTGAAGCTGGCCGCCATGAACCTGGCCGCCGTGAATTTGGGCGCCGGGGAGCTACGGGCCCCGGCCCGGGCCGATGATCCGGCCACGGCCATTGCCGCCGACGAGCGCGACCTTCTGTTCGCCGGCTTTAAAATATTGGAAAACGGCCTCAAAGCCTGAGGGGCCAGATCAAGGATTCCGAATGTCTTTTCCCGCGTTGACCATCGGCGATGAAATTCTGCCCCTGCCTATCCTCCAGGGCGGCATGGGCATAGGCGTCTCTTTGAATAACCTGGCCGCGGCCGTGGCCAACGAGGGCGGCATCGGCATCATCGCCGCCGCCCTGGCCGGCTTTCGGGAAAAAGACATTTCCAGAAATCCGAAAGAGGCCGACAGCCGGGCCCTGGCCGCCGAGATCCGCCAGGCCCGGGCCAAGAGCCAGGGCGCCTCGGGGCTCCTGGGGGTCAACATCATGGTGGCCCTGGTCAATTTCGCCTCTCTGGTGAGAACCGCCCTGGCCGAAGGCATCGACGTCATTTTTTCCGGCGCGGGCCTGCCGACGGATCTGCCGGCCTATCTGCGGGAGGCGGCCGAAAAGGCCCAGGAGGAAATTCACACCAAACTGGCCCCCATCGTCTCCTCGGCCCGGGCGGCCAGCCTCCTGGCCAGGAAATGGATCGCCAGCTACGACCGGGCGCCGGACCTGGTGGTGGTGGAGGGGCCCAAGGCCGGCGGCCATCTGGGCTTCAAACGCCACGAGATCGACTCCCCGGACCACCGCCTGGAGATCATCGTGCCCCAGGTCCTGGAAGCCCTGAAACCCTTTGAGGACAAAATCGGCCGGGCCATTCCGGTCATCGCCGGCGGCGGCATTTTCACCGGCGCCGATATTTATGAGATCATGAAGCTGGGGGTCGGCGGCGTTCAGATGGCCACCCGCTTTGTGGCCACCTGGGAATGCGACGCCTCCCTGGCTTTCAAGAAGGCCTATCTGGACTGCGGCGACGGGAACCAGATGATCATCGACAGCCCGGTGGGCATGCCCGGCCGGGCCATCCGCTCCCGCTTCCTGGAAGACATGGAGCACGGCCTGAAAAAGCCGCTCCACTGCATCTACCAGTGCCTGAAGACCTGCGATCCCCAGAAAGCCCCCTATTGCATCAGCCTGGCCCTGGTCAACGCCCAGAAAGGTCATCTGGACCGGGGCTTCGCCTTTGCCGGGGCCAACGTCCACCGGGTCAGGGACATCGTCTCGGTCAAAAAACTGGTGGAGACCCTGCGGGAAGAGTACCGGGCGGCGGCCGCCGCTTCCGGGGCCTAGGGCTTGTCAAGGTTAAAATCGTGAATTGAAGCCTTGCCGGCCAAAAGACGGCTGACCGCTTTGGCCGGCAATTTTTTACGGCTCCTCCCGCGCGCCCCACATCGAGGCCGGGTTGACCAGGAAAATCGGCTCGTCTTCTGGGCCGGGGTGCCGTTCGATTATGTTGAAGGCCTTTAATTCGGCCAGGGCCTGGTCCAGGCCGGCCCGGTCGGCGTTCCAGCGGCCGGCGACGGCCGACAGGGTCGGCCTGAGGCCGTCGGCCTGCAGCGCCGCGATGATGATATAGGCCGACGTGGTGGGCACGGAAAGGCCCTGGTTGAAGATCTGGGTGTCCATGGGCGTGCAACTGGCCGGCCGGGGAATTTGGATCATAAGCGCCTCGCTTGTAGTTCCGTACTTCAATGAAAATTGGCGGGTCGCCGGGGACGGCGGAATCTGATATGGCGGACAACGAAACTGACGGCCGGCTGATCCTGGCCCCTCACCCCGGCCCCTGGCCGCCGCTGGAAGCGTCCGGCGGCGGGCCCCCGTTTTTTTATCTGTCCTGGCCCGGCTGGGAAATTTATCTTGAACGCCGCCTGAATCTGCCGCCGTCAACTGATTTCCGCCCCTTGATCCTGCCCGGCGTTGAAAGTCCCGGGCGGGATTTTCTGGCCCTTGACCAGTTGGTTCAAAAGGCCGGTGACCTGGGCGCCGGCTTTCTCAGCCTCAGCCGCCGGACGCCGGAGAGCCTGCCGGCCCTGAGCCGGGCCGTCAGGTCCTACCCGGAGGCCTCCCCGCCCGCCCCGGCCGGCCCGGTTCTGGACGACCGGTCCTACCTGGCGCTTTGGGCGGTCACCGAATGGCAGAGGCGGGCCGGCGAGGAACTGCTGAACCGGGCCGCCGCCAGCCAGCGGGCCATGTGGGCCGCCCTCAAAGGCGAGGCGGAAACCGATCTCCCGGCCCGGACGGCGCCGGCGCCGGAGGAGCCCGACCGCCGCGGCGCCTATGCCTGGCAGTGCTGGCGCCGCCTGGCCGCCCCCCTGATGAGGCCTGGCGACCGCCTCGCGCCGACCGCGCCCGCCGGCCAATGAGGCTTCCGGAACCGCCGCCGGCTATTCCCCATCCTCATCTTCTTCGATGAACAAACCCTCTTCGTCCGCCTCCGCCCCGTCCGCCGGCTCTTCCGGGAAGGCTTCGGGCGGGTCCGCCAGTTCGGGCACCAGGCTGCCGGTCAGGGGCGGCAGTTCTTCTTCCGGCGGGGCCGCCTCCAGCTTGAGGGCCGCCCAGTCGCCGGAGCTGACCGAGGCGCTGAGCCTGAGGCCCGCCCGGGCCGCGGCCCGCAGAAGATGGGCGGTCTGGGGGCCCGGCGCGAAACCGCTGATCAAGATGGCGCCTTCCGGGGCCAGCCGGCCGGCCAGGGCCTTCAGACGGCGGGCGGTCAGGTAGGGCGACAGGTGGATGATGATCAGGCCGAAACGGGCCGCCTGGTCGGCCCGGCCCCCGGCCGGCGGCTCCAAGGCCGGCCCGAGGAGTTCGGCCGCCGGCAGCCGGTTGAGGGCCAGAATCTCCGCGCTGGCGCGCAGTGCTTCCGGCTCGCCCAGCCAGGCGGCCGGACCCGCCCCGGCCGCCAGGGCCGCCGCCAGGGCCGGCGAAGCCCGGCCGGCCAGGGTCAGCAGGGCCCGGCCCCGGGTCTCGGGCGCGCCCGGTCGGGGGGTGAAATGTTCGGCCAGGGCCGAGGCCAGCAGATCCTCGCCGGCCCAGAAGCGCCGGGAGCCGGTAAGGCCGGCCGGCAGCAGCAGCCGGCCCGGCCCGGGCCAGTCCCGGGAAGTCCGGCTCGTCTGAATCAGCCGCCAGGGGCCCAAAGCCGGCGGGGCCGGGACTGGAGGGGCTTCTTCCGCCCGGCGGACGGAGAGGGCGATCTCCAGGCCGGGCCGCCGGCTTTCCAGCCGGGCGCAGGCGCCTTCCAAAGCCGAAAGCTCCGCGTCCAGGTCCCGAAGGGGCGCGCCGGCGGCCCCGGACGGCGGCGGGCCGGCTTCGGCCGGCCCGTCCAGCGGCTTTCCGGGCCGATAGGGCAGGTAAAAAAGCAGCCCGTCTTCCGCCAGCTCGATATCCCAGTGGGGACGGAGGGCCAGAAGACGGGCCGACAGTTCCAGGCCCGCCGGCTTCCGGGGCAGGCGGGCCTCTATGCGCAGGAAAAAGCCCACGCTTTATTTGACCGGCATTATCCAGTGGTGGGCGTCAGGCCGGCTGCCGTATTGGATGCCGGTCAGTTCGTCATAGAGCCGCCGGGTGATTTTCCCGATGCCGCCGTCGCCCACCACAATGTCCCGGCCTTTGTAGTGCAGCCGGCCCACCGGGGAAATGACCGCCGCCGTGCCCGCGCCAAAGGCTTCCTGAAGGCGGCCGTTCTCCCCGGCTTCGATGATTTCGTCGATGCTCAGAAGCCGCTGGGCCACTTTGAGGCCCCAGTCTTCGGCCATGACGCAGACCGAATCCCGGGTGACGCCGGGAAGCACCGTGCCGGCCAGGGGGCTGGTGACGATTTCATCGCCGATGACGAAGAACATGTTCATGCTGCCGACTTCCTCGACATACTTGTGTTCGCAGGGGTCCAGCCAGAGGAGCTGGCTGTAGCCCTTTTTGTGGGCTTCCATGGCCGCGTAGAGGCTGGAGGCGTAATTGGCCCCGGCCTTGGCCTCGCCCAGGCCGCAGGGCGGCACCCGGCTGTATTGCGGCTCCACGTAGATGTCGATGGGCGCGAAGCCCGCGCTGTAATAGGCGCCCACCGGCCCGGTGATGATCATGAACAGGTAGTCGTTGGACGGCCTCACCCCCAGGTGGGGTTCGGTGGCCACGATGAAGGGGCGGATGTACAGGGCGGTGCCGGGGCTGCGGGGCACCCAGTTCCGGTCGATGTCCAGAAGTTCCCGGAGCGCGGTCAGGGCCAGTTCCTGGTCAAAGTCCGGCATGCAGAGGAGCCGGACCGAGCGGGCCAGGCGGGCGAAGTTGTCCCGGGGGCGGAAGAGGCCCAACTGGCCGTCTTGCCGGCGGAAGCACTTCAGGCCTTCAAAGACCAGTTGGGCGTAGTGCAGGCTCATGGCCGCCGGGTCCAGTTGCAGGGGGGCGTAAGGCTCGATGCGGGGGTTGCGCCACTGTCCGTCATGGTAGTCCATTTTGAACAGGTGGTCGCTGAAAATGTCGCCAAAGCCCAGTTTGCTTTCGTCAGTGGGCGGAAAGCGGCGGTGCTGAGGAGGGAGAATGCGTTTTGTCAAAGTTTCCATGGCGCTCATTCCTTCGCGAAAAAGTGGCCGCGCGGACCAAACTTGGGGGCGGTCTTAAATGGCCTCTCCGGGGCCGCGGTCGCGGGTCAGGCCCGTCACGGCCGGCCCGCGAATTTTTTCTCCAGCCGGTCGGCCACCGGCGCCGGGACCATGGCCCGGACGTCGGCCCC
The DNA here is from genome assembly GCA_031263565.1 of Candidatus Adiutrix sp. Lineage (GTDB taxonomy): Bacteria > Desulfobacterota > Desulfarculia > Adiutricales > Adiutricaceae > Adiutrix. The sequence continues at coordinate 11,508 of JAISFR010000127.1, forward strand.
GTAGGAGGCTATTTCCCTGACGATGGAGGAACTTATGTAGAGCCACTGGTATTCGGTCATCAGGAAGACCGACTGCAGGCCGCCTTCCATATGCCGGTTGACCATGGCCATCTGAAATTCATATTCGAAATCCGCGGTGGCCCGGAGGCCCCGCAGGAGGGCCGTGGCTTTTCGGCTTCGGGCGTAGTCCACCAGAAGGCCGTCGAAGCTGTCGACTTCCACCTGCCGGGGGTCGAGGCCGGCCAGGGATTCCCGCAGCATCTCCATGCGTTCTTGAGTCGTGAAGAGAGATTTTTTCTCGGAATTGCGGGCCACCGCCACGATGACGCGGTCAAAGAGGTGGAGGCCCCTCTCCAGCACACTCAGGTGCCCCAGGGTGGGCGGATCGAAAGAGCCCGGATAGACGGCGATGCGCGGCATAAGATTCAAGTGGTCCGGCCTCTTCTGGTTCAGCCGTTGTCGGCCGGGCCGTTATCGGTCTGGCTGTTGTCGGCCGGGCCGCTTTCCGGCCCGGCGCTTTCCGCTGCGGCGACTTCCGGAGCCGTTTCGTCGCCGGGCACATATTCGGTCCCGGGCGGGGCCCAGTAGCCCAGCCGGGCCGGGTCGATCTGTTCGACCTCGGTGATCGTGGCTTCGGCGCGGATCAGGTCCAGGGTCCTGGCCACCCGCAGGCCTTCCCGCAGGTTGTCCATCAGGCCGTTGGTCTGGTAGTACGAGCGCAGCGCTTCCACGGGCCGGTTGTAATCCGCGCTCATTTCGGCCAGTTCGGCCTCGATGTCTTCGGGGCCGATTTCAATGTTCCGGTCCCGGGCGATCTGGTCCAGCACCAGGGCGGCGGTGACGTTCTTTTCCGCCCGGGGGCGGAAGCCCTCCCGCAGCTTGGCTTCGTTAAGGTTAAATTCATTTAAATCCAGGCCGCTGTCGACCAGGTTCCGGCGCATGCCCTCGAGCTTGCCTGAAATTTCCCGTTCGACCATGGCCGTGGGCAGCTCGATCCGCACCAGGTCGGCCAGGGCCTTGGTCACCTGCTCGTTTAACAGCCGCTCGTTGCGGTCGTCCAGTTTCCTGCCCAGATCCCGGCGGATTTCTTCTTTCAGGGCCGCCAGGGTGTCCAGCCCGTCGAAGCCCAGATCCTTGGCCAGTTCGTCGTCCAGGGCCGGCAGTTCCCGCTGGCGGATTTCCGCGACGGTGGTCTTCAGGATCAAGGTCTTCCCGGCCAGCTTGGGGTTCCGGGCGTCCCCGGGGACGTTCACGGTGATGTCCCTGGTCTCCCCGGCCTTCAGGCCCAGAAGCCCGTTGACGAAGCCGCCCACCAGGGCGGGATCGTCCTTGAGTTCCACATCGTAAGGGCCGCCGCTCAGTTCCGGCACTTCCCGGCCGCCGTCGTAGCCCAGATAGCTCACCCGGGCCAGGTCGTCCAGCCTGAGCGGCCGGTCCTCTTCGACCTTTTTGACCGTGGCCAGGCTGAGGCGAAGTTCCTCCAGCTTCTGGTCCACCATTTCTTCGGTCACTCCGCCGGCCAGGCGCTGCAGTTCCAGGCCGTGCCAAGAGGGGCTTTCGAAGACCGGTTTCAGTTCGACGGTCACCGCGAACCTGACCGGCACTTCGTTTTCATAGGCCACCTCGTCGCCCAGCTTCCACGGGCCCACCGGTTCCATTTGCCGGTCCTTCAGGGCCTGGGGCACGGTTTCCAGGACCAGCTTGTCCAGCACTTCATCCCGCAGTTCCTTGCCGTAGATCCGGGCCACCAGGCCGCGGGGGGCCTTGCCGGGCCGGAAACCTTTCAGGCGGGCCTTGAGGACGTAATCGTCCAGGCACTTCCGGCGCGTCTTCTGGCCCTCTTCCTCCGGGAGTTCCACGGTCAGTTTGCGTTTGATGCTGCTAAGTTCTTCGACAGTGACGTTCATTTGAAACTCCCAAGATGGCCTTATTTTTTATCCAGAGGCGCAGGCCGCCCGTTTTCTTATTTGGCTGGTGCGAGAGAGGGGACTCGAACCCCTACGGTTCTCACCGCTGGCTCCTAAGGCCAGTGCGTCTGCCAGTTCCGCCACTCTCGCCGGTTTCCGGCGCCCACGGTAAGCTTTTATTTATATGGGTTTGTCATAAGCTTGTCAAGCAAAATCGCGGCGTTGCGGCGTTTCAATCTCGAAAGCCGCGGTCGCCTGTTTAATTATAGTTATTTTGATCGAATATGTCTATGTTTGGCTGAAACGGTCTCAGCCCTCCCGCCCCCCTCCATGGGCTCTTGAGGCGCCTATTGCTTTTTTGTAAGGCCCGTGATACATGTATTACAAATAAGGAGGGTGAAAACATGTTGACCATCCGGCTCCCGGATGAAATTGAATCCCGGCTTAATATCTTGGCTGAGGCGACTAAAAGGCCTAAGAGTTTCTACGTCCGTGAGGCCCTGGAGCGAAGCCTGGAAGACATTGAGGACGTTTACCTGGCTGAAGCCGCCCTGGAACAGTTCCGCGCCGGTGGAGAGAAGGCTGTGGCTTTGGAAGAATTAGAGAGGCGCGTTGGCCTGGAAGATTGATTTTATCCCGGACGTGGAAAAAACCCTGGCGAATCTTGGAGCGGAAGCGACGAAGCGTATTTTGAAATTCATGCGCCAACGGGTTGCCAGTCTGGAAGACCCGCGCAGCATTGGGGAACCTCTGAAAGGCTCACGCTTTGCCGGGCTTTGGCGTTATCGCGTCGGCGATTACAGGATTTTATGCGAAATCCAGGACGAAAAAATCAGCATCCTGGTCGTGCGGGTGGGACACAGGCGCGAAGTCCACAAAAGCCAAAGGTGACGAGATGAACGAAGACCGGAAGACCGACGACAATCCGCACCCTCTCAGCAATCCCTTCTTCGGGCTGGACTTGGGGGAAAGGCTCGGCCGCGAGATGGGCGAACT
>JAISFR010000035.1 GCA_031263565.1 Candidatus Adiutrix sp.
CTCAGGCCGCGCAGACCTTGTTGGCGAAAGCCACGGTATCCATGGCCGTGGGCGCCCACAAATCGGCCCCGGCGTAGGCCCTGACCTCGTCATTGACCGGCGCCCCGCCGATGACCACCCGCACTTCGTCGCGCAGGCCTTTGGCCTTCAAAGCCTCCACCACGGCCTTCATCTCCGGGTAGGTGAAGGACAGGAGCGCGCTCAGGCCCAGAACCTTGGGCCGATGGGCCTCCACCGCCTCCACGAACTTGGCGGTCGGCACGTCCACACCCAGGTCCACCACGCGGTAGCCGCTGCCCTTCAGCAGGGTGCCGACGATGTTCTTGCCGATGTCGTGCACGTCCCCGGCCACCGTGCCGATGACCACCGTGCCGGCCGATTCGGCCGCCCCGCTTTTGGCCAGCACCGGCTCCAGGATATCCATGACTTCGTTTAATATCTCGGCCGCGAACATGAGCTGGCTGACGAAATATTCGCCAGACTCGTACAGTTCGCCGACGCCCACCACGCCCCGGTTCAAATCGCCGATGATCTCCAGGGGATTGCGGCCCGAGGCCGCGTCTTTCCTGACCAGTTCCAGAATCAGGCCTTCATCCAGTTCCTTCATGGCCGCTGACAGTTCACTCATTGTCTACCTCTCTCTTTATTATTGATTTAAGACCGGTCTCCTACAAAACCCACTGCCACCAAAAGGCATAGGCCTGATTCTCCAGGGCGTTCCAGTTGTTTTTAATGAGATCTTCGTTGCCCAGGATGGGTTGAATTTCGGCTTTCTTGACTTCCCAGGGGGTGATTTGACGGGGCGCCGGGCGGCCGCCGCCGGGGGCCGCCGCCTTGGGGCTCAGGGCCAGATTGCGGTCCAGCCAGCCGTATTCCTCCACGGCTTCGCAGAGAGCCTTGAAGTTCTCAGGCTTGGTGTCATAGGGGAAGTTGCAGCCGCCGCTGAGAATGAAGCCCGGTTCGCGGCCGATGATCTGGCAGAGATGCCTGACCCGTTCCCTGACCTGCTCGGGGCTGCCCAGGATCATCAGGGAATCCTGAAGGCCGCCGGCCAGGCACTGGTGGCCGCCGATGATCTCTTTGACCTTGAAGACATCGCTCTGGTTGTCGACGTCGCAGAGCACCGAGCCCTTGGGGAATTCCCTGAAATGATGGGCGTGGGCCTCCCAGGTGCCTTCCAGGTAGCAGCGGATCTTCTGGCCGGATTCGATCAGGGCGTCATAGACTTTTTTGAAGCTCGGCCAGTAGAAATAGTCGAACTCTTTGGGGCTGAGGAACATGGCCTTGTGGGTGGGGTTGAAGATGGGCCAGCGCTTCAGGGGGTCGGCCGTGTTCAGGGCCAGGCAGATCATCTCGTCGGCCAGCTTGTCGCAGGCCGCCAGCACCTTGTCGGGCTGGCGCCGCATATCCATCATGACGCCTTTCATATCCCTGAGGCTGTCGGAGAGGGCGTCGAAGGGGGCCAAAAAGCAGCCGGCCATGGGTTGGGGCATGCCGCACTGTTCGGCCAAAACCTGGGTCCGCCGGCGCATATGACCGCCCAGGGCGGCCTGGGCCAGGCCGGCTTTGAGAATGGCGTTGGCCTTGCGGAGGCTGTATTCCCCGTCCAGCTCGCCGTGAATCCGGGGGCAGATCTTGTTGACCATGAAAGCGACGGGATGGTCGATGAGTTCGTCATACTCATCAGCTTTCATATAGTCCTTTTCCACGAACTGGAATTGGGTGTCGGGCTTCAGGTCGCGACCGGGGATCTTGTAGTTGCGGTTGCCGAGGGCGTCAAAGAGAGGGGCGTAAATCCGGTTGTCGCGCAGAACGTCGACCGCCGGAAAGTCCTGGCAGAACTTGATTTCGCTGGCCAGCCATTTTTCCAGGTCGTAGACCACTTCCTGTTTGGTATTGCCGGCGTAAATCTCGGCGAAATAGCTGCTGCCCGTGCCCAGGGGCACCCGATCCACGGGTTCCAGGGCGATGGCGGCCTGATAACGGGCCAGACGTTGCTCATAAAGCTTCTTCAGGTCACTCATGTCTACCTCCATGCTGCTTATCGGCCGGGCGGAAGCCGGCCGGAATAGGGTGGCGCCGCTGGTCCGGCGGCGCCTGCGGTCAAGCTGCCGTGCTGAAAAAGGGCCCGGCCTCAGGGCGGCCCAGGCGACAACGGTGAATTATCCCCAGGCCGGACTGGCCGGTTTGCATCGGGATTCGGATTCCAAGCCCTGCCAGCCGCGCGCTTCCTTCAGGGAAGGGCCAGATCAAGATCATTGAAGACTATAGATGTGTAAAAAACCAATTGGTACTCATATTATACATCGCTATATAGCGTTGTCAAGAAAAAAATGCCCAATCCCGCACTTTTTATGACGCGGCCACGGCCGCACAAAAGTCTGTTCGCAAAATAGATGTATAGCATTTACGACAGGCCGCCTGACGGTCGAAAGGGCCGTGGCCGATGCCGGCCGGGCGGCAAAAAATACCTCCAGGGGCCGGCCGGGGACTTTTTTCCCCGGCCTTAAAACAGTCAAGCAGCTGTTTTTGATTAAATTTTATCTTTGGCACAGCGGTTGCATTTTCCTTTGGCGCGGCAATATAAGCCACCTCAGACAGGAGATCAGACCGTGGGCTCGATTTCGGCCATAGCCAGCAATATATCAAGCGTATTGGAAAACCCGGCCGGCCTTTTCAGCGACTCGGGCCACGGGGAGGCTTTCAGCCAGGCCCTGGATCAGGCCCTGGGCCGCGACGGCGACCGGGAGGCCCTGGGCGGCATTCTGAATAAAAACAAGCTGACCCTCAAGAACGGCCGGGAAGCGGGCCAGGGTTTCATGAAGGGTTTTAGCGGCGCCGGGCCACTGTCCGAAGCCCTGGACCTGGCCCGGGCCGGCCTCCCGGCCACCTTCCGCAAACAGGTGGGCCTGGGTCTGATGGCCCTGGGGCGGAGCGGCTCTTCGGCCAACTCCATGCTGGCCGGGGCCAGGCTGATGGACTGCCGCTCTTCCGGCGAGGCCTTGAAGGGCCTTTTCTCCAGCCTGGGGGCGGAACGTTCCTTTTTGAAACTGGATAAAGAGGCTCTGCCGGCCTTCGGGCAGATCCTGTCCGACAGCGGCGTCAGCGACTCGGATATCAGCAGCCTGATGAGCTGGCTGGGCGGCGGCCAACTGACCCTGGACCGGCTCTATCAAGGCCTGGAAAAACTGGACCTCAGCGGCGCGCGTCAGGGCGGCCTGACGGCCACCGAAGACGGTCTGGCCGCTCTGGGGCAGTTTTTCGGCAGCCTGGGCGCTTCGGCTGAAATCGTGGAGGCGGTCACCAGCGGCTTCACCCCCGGCCAACCGGTCAGCGCCTCGGCCTTAAGGCAGATCATCAGCTCGGGCAACGACGGCTTGCTGGCCCCCAGCCTCAGCGAGGCGGATGCCCGCGACCTGGCTTCCATGCTGGAATCCATGGGCGTCGGCCAGAAGCGGCTGGAGAGCCTCTCCACCCTGCTGCGGGAATCCGGCGGTCAGATGTCGGTCGATTCCTTCCTGAATTTCATCGAGGGCCTGGAACAGGCCCCGGCCAAGCCGCTGACCGGCCAGGACATGGATCTGGTCAAGACCGTCCTGGACAATCTCACCAAAGAGCGGGAACTGGTCAAGACCCCGGTCTTCGACGAAACTCTGATCAGGCTGCAGGCCCTGGGCGACCAGGATATTGACGAGGATTTCATCAATCTGTCGCCGGCCCTCCAGGCCCTGCGCGGCGGCCTGTCCGGGGCCGCGCAGAACGCGGCCTTCGGCGGTCACAACGGGCGGCGGGACCGCGAAGAACAGCCCCGGAACCAGAACGCGGCCGCCAACAACGGCGAAGCTTCCGCCGCCAAGGTCCAGGAGAGCCTGGAAACCGTGCAGAGCTACGGCGGGCAGGAAAGCCTGGCCCGGCAGATCAGCCGGAAAATTATCTATTCCCAGCGCCGGGGCGTTCATCGCCTGAAGATGAAACTCAACCCCGACGACCTGGGCCAGTTGGATATCGAGCTGAAGGTCAAAGGCGATCAGCTGACCGCCCACATCCGGGCCAAAAACCGGGCCGCCTACGAAGCCCTGAGCGGCGAAATCGAAGAACTCAAAAGCGCCCTGGCCGAGAGCGGGGTGGAGATACGGCACCTGACCCTGGCTTTCGACGACGAAGCCGGCGGCCAGACCGAATATGCCGATTTAAACGAACTCCAAGCCCGGACCGCCCGGGTTCAGGCCCGGGAAGAAGCCCGCGGCCGCCGCCAGGCCGACGCCCGCCAGGGCGAAATCAGCCGGATGATATAAGAGAATAAGGAGCCGCCCATGGCCATCTATTCCGCCAATAATCCGCCTTCGGGCAACAGCACTCCGCTGGCGGCCTGGACCAAAGACACGGTCAAGGTCACCGACGGCGCCGAGAGGCAGTTGGGCAAAGACGCCTTTCTGACCCTGCTTCTGACCCAGCTCCAGAATCAGGACCCCACCAATCCCATGGACAATACCGAGATGACCGCCCAGTTGGCCCAGTTCTCCCAGTTGGAGCAGCTGGCCAACATCAACGGCGCCGTGGAGACTATGACCGGCTACATCCAGGCCCAGAACCAGTTCCAGACCCTGAGCATGATCGGCAAGGACGTGCTGGCCGAAAACGACCAACTGAGCGTCACCGACGGCCAGCAGGACGTCAAAGCCGGGATCTACGCCAGCGAGGCCTCCAAGCTCATCATCTATATCGTAAACGCCGACGGCCAACAGGTGCGGATGCTCGACAAGGGCCTGGTCGCGGCCGGCAGCACCACCGCCCTGGATTGGGACGGCCGCGACAGCAAGGGCAACAAGGTGGCCGACGGGGCCTACAAGTTCCAGGTCCAGGCCACGAGCGTCACCGGCGAAATCCTGGAAGACGGCGTCTACCCCGAAGTTTCGGGCAAGATCACCTCCGTCTCCTTCGATGCCAGCGGCCAGCCGATCGTTCACATGGGCCACGCCAGCCTGAACCTCAGCCAGGTCATCCAGATTCTGGAAAGCGGCCAGTTGACCGGCCAGCCGGGCGACGGCGACGGGCCGGGCGCCGAAGAAACCGGAACTGAAAGCGCCAACAGTTAAATATAAGAAAGCGGGGCGGGGCGAGACCGGCCCGGACAGCGGCCAGAGGCCGCCCCTCAGGAGGAAATCATGGCCATCAGCAGTGCAATGTATGCGGCGGTAACGGGTCTTCAGGCTCTCGGCACCGGCATGCAGACCATCAGCAACAACATCGCCAACGTCAACACCGTGGGTTTCAAGGCCGGGCGGACCAACTACGAAGACCTGATCAGCCAGAATTATTATTCCAGCGGCCGCATCAACCAACGGGGCTGCGGGGTCAAGGTCTCCAGCATCCAGTCCATGTTCACCCAGGGGGCCTTCATGACTTCGGCCCAGGACACCGACATGGCCATTGCCGGCGAAGGCTTTTTCGCCGTGCGCCACGCCATCACCAACGAGATCATGTACACCCGGGCCGGCAACTTCACCCTCAATAAAGACGGCTACATGGAAGATCCCTCGGGCAGCATTCTCCAGGGCTGGCAGATGTCCATCCCCAAGCCGGGGCAGGCGGCGGTCAAGATCGGCGCGCCCACGGACATCAAGATCACGGTGCTGAACGCGCCCCCGGTGGAGACCTCCCAAGCCAAGGTGGTGGTCAACCTGAACGCTGACGATAAACCGGCCTTCACCTACGAACAGTATGAAATGGCCGCCAAATACGCCGACGAGATGGCCAGGCCCCTGGCCGAGGCGGCCGCCTCGGCCGCGGCCAACGCCATTTACCCTCTCGACAGCTCGGCGCAGCCGACGGCCGAACTGGGGGCGGTGGTTTTCAGCTCGGTCCAGAGCGTGGTCCTGCCCGGGAACACGGCCTACTCCGAGGCCTTCATCGACCAGTTCAGCGCCCAGTTGGGCGTGCCCAGGTCGCTGCTCAACGCGGACCTGTTCAAAGTCGTGCCCGATTCGGACGGCCCCCTGACTTCCGGCGACCACCAGCGCGGCTATATGACCCAGACCGAGTACGACAGCATCCTCCCGGCGGCCCGGGCCGACGCCGAGGCGGCGGCGGCCGCCGCCGGCGCCGCCGCCTCGGCGGCGACCTACCCCGGCGCCAATCCCCAGCCTTCGGCGCCCCTCGTACCTGGCAGCACCGTCAGCCGCTCGGTCATTTTGACCAACTACAGCGCCTTTGACCAGGCTTTCGTCAACGAATTCAAGGCGCTCAATTCTCCGGCGGCCAACGGCGCCATTTCCACGAGCACCAGCTTCCGCATCGCTTACGCCGCCGATCCGGCCGGCACGCCCCCGACTCCGGACCCCGCCGCTCTCACGGTGGCGGACCGCAATGAGGGCTGGATGACTTCCGCCGAATTCACGGCCCTCTGCGCGGCAGCCACCACCGTGGCCCAGACCGCGGCCGCGGACGCCGCTCTGGCCGCCCGGAACGCCGTCTACCCGACGACCGCCGCTGATCAGCCGGTGGCGGACCTCAGCGGTTCCTACTCGGTTACCGGGGTGGATTTCACCAACAACCAGACTTATGACGACGCCTTCATTGCCGAGTTCTACAACCGCTTCAATCTGGACCCCGACACGGTGACCATCACCAAGAGCATGTTCCGGGTGCTTTCCGACGGCACTAAAATTTCCGAGGCCGACCGGGCCAGAGGCTACATGACCCAGACGGAATTCAATTCCATCGCCCTGGTGGCCAAATCCGAATCCATCGCCCTGGCCAGGGCCGAGGGCCAGAACGTCAGGAGCGAGGTCTACGACGCCGAGTATAAGATCTATTACGGCAACCTGCTCAGTGAACTGGGCTATTCCCTGTGGATGCTGGAAGGCAACGGCTATGCCGACGCCTGGGACGCCAGCCGGGACACCTACATCGACCCGGAAAATTATACCCACATGGAAAGCCTGGTCATCTACGATTCCCTGGGCAGCGAGCACACCCTGAACATCTACTACCAAAAGAATCCCCACATGGCCAACATCTGGGATTACATCATCACCTGCGACCCGCAGGAAGACGCCCGCAAGGACGCCAGCTACAACCTGCTCTTTGAAGGCAACGCCACCTTCTCCGGCCTCATCCAGAAGGGCAAGATCACCTTCACCTCCGACGGCGACGACCGCCACGGCGGCGTGGTCAAGGACATCGAAGCCCAGAACCTGGATCTCAGCCGAACCCTGAAGTCGATGGTCAGCGCGGCCACGGCCAGCAACGTCAACGGCAGCATCAGCACCCACTTCCAGAACGCCACCATCGGCGGCTACTACACCGGCTCGCCGGAACTGGTGACCACGGGCGACAATGCCGGCCTCTACGCCAGCAGTGCCCGCGCTTACGAGATCACCTATGTGGCCGATGTGGGCGACGGCACCGAGGGTTTCCGCTGGACCGACAGCACCGGCTACACCAGCACCGTGCCCATCAGCGACGCCAACTACAGCGGCCCCTACAACTTCGGCTCGGGCCTGAGCATCACCTTCGACCCCAACAGCAAACCCATGAAGTTCAAGGACGGCGATACCCTGACCTTCACCGCCCACAGCGAACAGATGGCCTGGACCAACCTGGAGACCAACCTGGCCGGCTATTTCGACTTTGACGTGGCCTTTGTGCAGTCGGCCTCCATGGCCCTCCATCCGCCGTACCCCGAGGGCATGCCGACCATCATCCAGAACGTGGCCTTCGACATGGGCGCCCGGAGAAACAAAGACGGCAGCGACGATCCCAAATGGATCCTGGACGAACTGAGCACCACTCAGTACGCCAGCAAGAGCTCCACGGTCTTCAATTCCCAGGACGGCTACCCGGCCGGCTCGCTCCAGCGCATCTCCATCGGCGAAGACGGGGTGGTCACCGGGGTTTACACCAACGGGCGGCAGCAGGCCCTCTATCAGATCGGCCTGACCCGCTTCCTGAACCCCTGGGGCCTGACCAAACAGGGCGACAACCTCTTCTCCGAGAGCCGCTATTCCGGCGCCGGAGCTTTGAACGAGCCCGGCTACGGCGGCACCGGCACCATTTTAGGCAACTTTTTGGAACAGTCCAACGTGGACCTCTCCGAGGAGATCGTCAACATGATCGTCACCCAGCGCGGCTTCCAGGCCAACTCCAAGACGGTGACCACCACCGACACCATGATGGCGGAAGTCATTGAGATGAAACGTTAAGAAACAGCTTTCCAAGCCCTGAGTTCCTCCGACTCATAAAGCCGCCCCCGACGATCCGCCTCGCCGGGGGCTTTTTTGAGGGAGAGTCTTACAAAAGAATGATTATCTGGTATAATCTCCTTCAGCTCTGTAAGGAGGAAACAACATGAAATTTGAAAACGTATTGCATATGCGTCGTTCAGTTCGCGCTTTCATGGAAAAGCAGATCACCGAGCAGGAATTGGCCAAAATCCTGAGGGCGGCCCAAATGGCTCCGCTGGCTATGGGCGATGATAAAACAACGCATATTACTGTCCTTCAGCAGCCTGAGCTGCTTAATGAAATTCGTAAAGCTTGCAGTTTGAAATCCAGGAAAACCGGGGAGACGATGGACGCTTTCTATGGAGCGCCGACAATTATTTTTTTGTCCGCCACTGATATTTCCGAGGATCATATAGAATATTGCAATGTCGCCTGCGTCATTGAAAATATTATTCTCCAGGCGACCGCCCTGAATCTTGGCAGTATTTATATCTGGGGCTGTTTGAAAAAGCTTCGGGCTCAGCCGGAAACCGTAGCCAAATTGAAATTGCCGGAAGGCTATGAAATCCTGTCGGCGGTTGCTGTCGGCCATCCGGGCAAGCCCTTGGAATACCGTGAACCAAAAGAACGCCTGGCGGTCAGCAGAATATAAAACAGGTTCATCCGGTTGAGGCGTACTTTTAGGATTTGAGACTTATTTATACTGGTGATCTGGAAAAATTGCAGTAAATAAAATGAAACTGGTATGAGGTAATGGGGCGATTGTTGACATTGCCGCCTAATTACTGAAATACTTTCAGTTCGTGAGTATAACGTCTCTAAACGAGCTTTACAATGCGCTCGGAGACAATGCGCTGAATCCGATTACTAGAAAAGAAGCGGAAACCATAGCCTTTTTGTGCGAGAAGATTGGCTATGGCCTAATTCCGGATGTCCGCTATTACGGACAAAAAATAGAACGTGGCGGCAGTATAGTAATCTTTCCCAAAGGGCACGGCCTTGACTTTACGCCTTCGGAATCATTTTTGCTGGCCAGCGTTTTTATTCGCCTGGGCGCTCTTGTCAGCCAGAGCGACGGTGATGTTTCACCGCACGAAGAATCTTTTCTGAGAAATTTTATAGAAAGCAGCCGGGACTTGACAAGCATAGAGAAGGGTTCTTTAATGGCTTATTTGTATTGGAGTCTTCATGCTCCTCAAGGCACGGCCGGTTTGAAGCAAAAGCTTTCGGAACTGGACGAATCTGGACGAAAGGCCGTAAGCCGGATCTTACTGGCGGTTGCCCAGGCTGATGGGAAAATGGATCCCAAAGAAGTAAAGAAGCTTGAGAAATTGTATATATCCCTGGGACTCGACAAAAACCAGGTAATTGGCGACCTTCACGCCATGGTCAGTGATTCCGGCCCCGTTACAGTCGCTCCGGGTGAACCGGCTCCGACCTACGCTATCCCGGCTCCCCAGTCTGATTCCGGTTCCGGCCTGAACTTGAGCGAAGAATTGATCAGGATACGTGAGCAAGAGACCAGCCAGGTTCGCAGTGTGCTTGAACATATTTTTGCTGACTCTGAAGACTATGAGCCCATTGAAATTGCGGATCAATATTTCTCTCCAGAAAAAGCTCTGTCTGGCCTTGATGAATCTCACATAGCCCTTTTTCACAAACTGATGTCGCAAACCAACTGGGAACGCTCTTGTCTGCGTGATATATGTGATCAGTACAATTTGATGCTGGACGCGGTAATTTTCGATTTGATCAACGTCACCTGGAAAGCGTCCGGCGGCACATTTTGAAAATGAAGCTCCAAACCATGCAGTTCAGCTACCCGGGAGACAATGGACAGACCCAGCCCCGA
>JAISFR010000098.1 GCA_031263565.1 Candidatus Adiutrix sp.
TTGTCGACCTGGCGGCTGACGAACTGCTGCATGGTGATCTTGTTGCCCCAGACGGCCTTGAGATCGTTGATCTCGGAGGCGGCGATGTCGATGGAGGGCTTGATGGGCCGGGGCGCGAACAGGTTGACTTCGTCGCCCTGGCCCTGGAAGGGGATGGGCTGGCCGTCGCGGCGGACCACAGCCTGGGTGCCGACCACATTTTCCAGTTCGCCGATGCCGATGTGGACGAAGGGATGTTCCACCGAAGTCGGGAACAGGGTATTGACGACGGTAGTTTCCAGGGGCGGCAACTGCTCCATGGACACAGCCACCGCCTGGGGGCTGAAGAAGCCCTTGACTTCCGCAAGTAACGACATAATTAAGCTCCGTAGATGCCGGCCTGGGCCAGCCGTAAAATTTGGATTTCGTCGGGGCCGCTGCCGTCGGCCAGCTTAAGGTTTTCGATCACCGCGATACCGTGGGCCAGGTAATTGGCCGTGACCTGGGTGGCGGAATCCACCGCTTCGGTGGCCACGCCGACCGGCCAGCCGCCGGCCGTCTCGTTGACCACGCTGACCGGGGTGCCGGCCGGGTCGTCTATGGTGCAGAGCGGGTCGCCGGCGGTCCCGTCCCAGGGGTACAACAGGCTGTCCTCGTCCCGGGCCAGGATGGTCCCCGGGGCCCACTGGCCGCTGCCCGTCTTGATCGCCCCGGTCAGGATGACGGCCGGGTGGCCGGCGGCCACGACCTGGATGATTTTTCCGGAGATCTGTCCGATTTTGCCGTCTAAAGCCATTGGGGGGCCTCCTTACAGCTTGGCCGACAGGGGTTTGCCGGGGGCCGCGCCGCCGGCGTCGGCTGCCGGGGCGCTGAAGTTGCGGAAAAGTTCGGCCGGCCGGCGGGCCTCCAGGGCTTTCAAAAAAGTCTCCAGGGCGTTTTCCGAGCTGTCGGCGAAGCTCATGCTCCCTACCTGGCGCAGGGCCTCGGCCGTTTTGGCCACCGCCTCTTTTTCGGCCGGCGGCACCTTGCCGTCTTTCACCAGTTGATCAAGGCGGGCGCTCAGGATTTCCTTGTCCTGCTTTTCGCGGTAGGCCGCGAAATCGGCCGCGCTCTTTTCCGCGCCGCTTTTGGCCTTGGCCAGTTCATCTTTAAGGGCGGCCTGGGCCTGGATGGCCGCCGCTTTCTCCTGGGCGGCGGCGGCCATTTGGCTTTGCAAGTCGGCCAACTGCCGGGTCAATTCTTCAATGGTCATTTGACTGCCTTTCGGTTTTTCTTCAACGGTTTCCGGGTCCCGGCCCCCGCCGAATTCGATGGTCAGGGCGGCCTCGCCGGAAAACGAGATCGGGGCCAGGCCGTCTATGGCCGGCGGGTGGCCGCCCAAAATGCCGATGTGTCTCAGCCGGTCATCCTGGTACAGGCTCATGGACACATATTTATAGAGTCCATTATCCACGGCCCGCTTGATTTCTTCGGTCACGTAGGCCGGTTTTGCCAACAATCTGTCGTTCTCGATTTTCAGGGCTTCCACCCAGCCGTGGGCCGGGCTGTCCAGGGCCGGGTGCCCGATGACCAGGGGGGCCTGGTTCCGTTGCGGGTCATAGCCGGCCGCGATTTTTTCCAATCTTGACTGATTGAAATCGTGCCAGACGCCGCCCGAATCCCTAAAGCGCCCCACGCGGGCGATCTCAATCCACTTTTCCGAGGCTTGACTTTTCATGGCCATGTGTTATCCTAATCTTTACTGGTGCGTGATACATCTGAGTCCCGTCCGGGGGTCGGGCTCGAAGCAAGAGTTTCACGCCGCCCTGAAACGCCCGGAAGTTTCACGGTAGTTTTGAAGCGGTCGCTTACCAGGCGGCCGCTTTCTTATTCCTCACGGTAAATCAAATTGCCCTGCCTCTGGCGCTCCAGGTACTTCAAAATGCTTTCCCGGCTTCGGCCGCGCTGGGGCGGGAAAGCGCTGGAGCCATTCCAGAAATAAGCGTTGGGGCCGATGAGCAGCCGGAACACGGCAAAGCCGCCGATCTGTTCGGACGGTTCATCGGCTTGCCCGAAAAGCCGGATCAGGTTCAAGCTCTGGATAATTTTTCCGTTGGGCCTGACGGCCTGGGTGCGCCAGATTTCAAACGGGTCCAGAATGGTTTTGGCCATGAGCGGCAGGTACGGCCCCCGCCCGGCCTTGTTGGCTTTCAAAACCCATTCGCCCTCCTGCCGCCGGTCCTGCAAGAAGCCCTTGCTGATGACCAAAGGCAAGTTGACGCCCTTGAGGCTGATGACTTTGGAGCCGTCAAGGCTGCCGAGGCCGAAGAGCTTCAAAAATTCCAGGGCGTAAAATTCCTCGCTTTGCCCTCTGGGCAGAATGTCCCCCGGCTGAATCGGCCGTATGTGCCGGGGGTCGATGTCTTTAAGCGGCAATCCGCAGGCGCCGGCGGAATCGGCAAAGTTGCCGCTCAGGGGGCAGACCGTGCGGGGTTCCCCGAAAGTCAGGGCCTCGCTCAATTCCGAAGGCGAAAGCCCCTCCAGCCAATCCCGCCCGACGTTGCCCACAAAGCCCTTATCAGCCCCCGGCGCGGCCACCGGCATCCGGTAGCCGCCGGGGCCGGTGTGGATCAGGTTGCTGGGCATTTCCGTTTCGATCTTCAGGCCCTTTTTCTGGGCCCGCCATTTGGAAATCTGCCT
>JAISFR010000138.1 GCA_031263565.1 Candidatus Adiutrix sp.
TCCCCTTCGGAAAAGGCTTTGCCGACCGCGTCCATGGCGGCGATCAGACCTTCCTGGAGCAGTTGATTGGGCTCAACCCCTTCGGTCAGTTCTTTTTCAATGAGGTCGGCGATCCTGTCTTCCTCAAAATCGAGCACCGCCCGATACACGTCGTTGATGGCCATGAAAAAATACCTCCTGATTCATTTATGCTTTATTTGAATAGACAAAAGCCGGGCCAGGCGCACGGCGGCCTCTTCCAAGAGTTGCGGGGCTTCGGCCATGGCCCGGTCCAGATCCAGAGGGCCGGGGGCCAGACTCATCATGCCGGCGATATGATGCCGGTAGAGATCCTGGTAACCCTGGCCCAAAGCGCCGGAAAGAAGCACCGTCGGGATGCCCAGTTCATGCCCCAGAGCCGCCACGCCCACCGGGGCCTTGCCGCAGGCCGTCTGATAGTCGCTTTGGCCTTCGCCGGTGACGATCAGATCGGCGCCGGCCGCTTTTTGGCGAAAAGCGCCTTCCTCCAGCACCAATTGTCCCCCGGGCCGGAACTCGGCCTCGGTGAAGAAAAGAAAGGCCGCCCCCAGCCCCCCGGCCGCGCCGGCCCCGGGCCGGGCCGCCGCCTGGCGGCCGGTGGCCCGGGTCGCCAGGCGGGCATAGTGGCTCAGGGCTTCATCCAGGCGGCGCACCAGGTCCGGGCCGGCCCCTTTTTGGGGGCCGAAAACAGCGCTGGCGCCCTCCGGGCCGGTCAGAGAGTTTTGCACGTCGCCGACCACGATCAAGCTGACCTCTTTCAATCGCGGATCAAGGCCGCTGAGGTCGATTTCGGCCAGTTCCAGCAGCCCCAGGCCGCCCGGCGGAATCGGGCGGCCGGAACTGTCCAGGAATCGCGCCCCCAGGGCGCTGAGCATCCCGACCCCGCCGTCGTTGGTGGCGCTGCCGCCCAAACCGATCAGCAGCCTTTCGACCGCCGGCCGGGCCAGGGCTTTTTTGATCAGTTGCCCCAGGCCGAAGGTGCTGGTGACGGCCGGATCGCGCTCGGCGTTTTCCAGGCGGGTCAGGCCGGCGGCGGCCGCGGTCTCCACCACCGCCGTCCGGCCGTCGCCCAAAAGACCCCAGAAGGCTTCGACCGTCCGTCCCAGGGGATCCTGGACCTTCTCCGGCCTCAAGTCTCCGCCGCTTAAATCGACCAGGATCTCAACCGTGCCCTCGCCGCCGTCGGCCACCGGAAAAAGGCAATAGTCGGCCTCGGGCCAAACCTGGGCCAGGCCCCGGCGGATGGCCTCGGCGGCCTCCGGGGCGCTCAAACTGCCTTTAAAGGAATCTGGGGCGATGACGATTTTCATTCAAAAAGTTTCTCCAAGGTCCGAATTGTTCCCTTAGGGTTATGAAGCGCCAGGCTCAGGCCATCAGCCTTCTGGCCACTTCGACCGCCTCGCCGGCGTCGGCCGAATAGGCGTCGGCGCCGATGTCCCGGGCGAATTTGTCATTGACCGGGGCGCCGCCCACCATCACCTTGACCTGTGACCTCAGGCCGCTTTCCTCCAGAGCGGCGATCACTTTGGCCATCTCGGGCATGGTGGTGGTCAAAAGGGCCGACAGACCCACCAGGTCCGGCCGATGGTCTTTGACGGCCTTGATGAAGTCGGTTTCGCTGACGTTGATGCCCAGGTCGATCACCCTGAAGCCGGCCCCCTTGAGCATGGTGCCGACCATGTTTTTGCCGATGTCATGCAAATCGCCGAAAACCGTGCCCAGGATAAAGGTCTTCTGAAGCACCGCGGAGTCCGCGCTTTTCAGGTGCGGCTCCAGGGTCTCGGTGGCCAGGTTCATGGCCCGGGCGGCCAGGAGCACCTCGGGGATAAAAATTTCCCCGGCCTTGAACTGGGGGCCGATGATGTCCATGGCCGCCACCAGGCCGGCCATGATCTCCCGGGCCGCATAGCCTCCGGCCAGGAGGCGCCTGACCTCGTCCTGGATGTTCTCGTCGTCGCCGTCCAGCACCATTTGGCGCAGGCCGGCCAAATCGCCGTCGTCAGGCAAAGCGGCCGGGTCCGCGGGGGCGGGGGCCGCTGGTTCGGCCTGAGCCGGCAAATCCACCAGAACGGCCGAGCCGGCCAGGGGCAGGCGGCCTTCCCGGGCCACCCGGTCGCCGATGCGCCGCAGGCGGTCCCAGTTGGCCTGGGGCGGGGTGGTGTCGGCAATGCCGACTATCAGGTGGTCGCCGGGGGCCAGTTCGTTGAACATCGAATCAAGATAGGCCTCGAAGTCCTGGTCGCTGGCCAGCTCATCCAGAAGGATGTTGGAAGGGACGCCGCCGAAAATGGTCAGCCGCCCGCGCCAGCGGCGGTAGTATTCCCGGAGTTTGACTTTGGTCATGGGCCAGGGGCAGATGGCTTCGGCCACCTGAAAGCCCGACTCGGGCAGGAGATCGAGCAGCCCCAGATTTTCGCCGTCGCAGTGGCAGATGCAGATCTGGCCCCGCTCTTTGAAAGCCGGCCCCACCTTTTGCAGCCACGGCTGGATTTCTTTTTTGAAATAATCCGGATAGGTGATCATATCGTCGAAATTGGCGCCCCAGAGAACCGCCTTGGCCGGCGAATCCAGGATAAGGCGGAAGACTTTGTCGTAAAAGACCCCCAGGCCTTCGGCCAGGCGGGCCATGGGCCCCTGGTGGTCGCGGTAGTGATAATAGAAATCAGTGGCGTCCAGGAATTCCTTCTGGATATGATGGACGGGGGAGGCGGCCAGGGAGGCGAAGGCGGCCCCGAGGCCGTCATCCCCCACTTCGCTGTTCAGCCACTCTTCAAACTCTTCATAATTCGGCCCCAGAACCAGGTTTTCAAAGATATGGGCCACCACTTCATAATCTTCCGGGCCTTTCAGCACATGCTCATCCACCCAGGTGATCGAAGCCCCGGAATTTTTCATTTCCTCGCTGTACATGGTCCGGGTGCGGACGCTGCCCTTGGAGGTGTGGTAGATGTTGCTCGTGAAGTCGCCTTCGCTTTGTATTTCGATTTCCACATCCGGCCCGAAGGCCACGGTATAAGGCTGCTCCGGCAGGTTGTAGAGACCCAGGGCCCGATGGGGCTGTTGGCCGCGGCGCAGGAATTTGGGCACCAGTTGGTGGCTGCCCCAGCCTTCGGCCCGGCAGATGGCCGGGATATCCCGGTCCCGGTGTTCGGGCGGCAGGGTCCCGGCCCGCAGGTTGGCATTGTACCACAAATCAATGCGCGGTACATAGGGCCAGACGTCGACCATTTCGCCCCGGGCCGCGGCCAGAATTCTCTCCTGTGTAGTCTTGAAACTCATCATCATCTCCGTTGGCGTTTTTCAAAATAGTCCAGGAAGCCGGGCAGCTCGCCGGAACCCGGCCCGTTCCAGGGCAGGCTTTCCGGGGGGACCAGAGCTTCCAGGGCCGGATTGTCTTTGGCCCTGGCCCACAGAGAGGGGCTGACGGCCAGGTACTCCAGGTCTTTGGTGTTCAAGATCCAGGCCATATCCAGGGTCTCCGGCCGCCAGGGCCCCACCGTTTCCAGGGCCAGATCCAGGGCCGCCCGGACATTTTCGGCGACTATGGGGCAGCGGCCTTTTTCCGGGGAAACGGCCACCACGCAGTTCAGTCTGGTCATATCCATATCCGCCTGCCGGTAGAGCTCGGCGGTGATGAAATCCGAGAGGCCCAGGCCCAGGGCGTTGCCGCCGCCTTTTTCGCTCATCCGCCTGGTGATGATGCGGGTAATGGCCGGCCGGGCCAGTTCCTTTTCATAGATATTCATGATGCGGCCGATGACTTTGGTGTCCAGGCCGCTGCCGGAGATATCCTTGCCCATCTCGTCGATCAGCAGAATATCCAGGCGGTCCCAGGGCAGTCTGGGTTTGACTTCCCGCGACATCTCCAGAAGTTCGGGTTCGCGGGCCGCGATTTGCTCTTTCGGGATGGCCTCCAGGTGGCACAGCAGGTTGCGCTGGTCGTCCACCAGGGCGAGGCCGCCCAGAATCGGGCTTTTTTGGAAAATGACCTCGGCCATGGCCTTGATGGTTTCGGCATAGCTGTATTTGACGGCCGCCCGATGCATGTTGACGGCCCCGGCAATGCGGCCGAGCCCGATGACGGCCATCTTCAGAAGACCCGATTCGATGGGCCCGCTGAACTCGCTGTGTTCCTTGATCCGGCCCACCAGAATCACGTGGTCGCAGGCTTCGGCGGTGGCCGCCCGGTCCACGCAGACCGGCACCCCGTCAAAGACCCGGCCCAGCTCAAAGGGCTGGTAATCCGCGTGGATGGGCGCCCCCAGGCTTTCCTCGGTCTGCCCGAGATGGGCCAGAACCTCGATTTGCCCCTGGACGGTGCCCCCGCCGTGGCTGCCCATGGCCGGCAGGATCACCGGCCGCCCCCCGGCGGCCTTGACCAGCTCCACCAGCCCCTTGAGCACTTCCGGCAGGGATTCAATGCCCCGGCTGCCGCTGGTGATGAGCACCTTCTGCCCGGCTTTGATCTTATCGGCCCAGCCGACCCGGCTGAATTCAGCGGCCAGGGCCTCTGGCACCGCCGGCCGGCGGCTGGGCGGAAAAAGCTGGCGAAGCAGGCCCAATCGTAATTCTCCGCTTTGGCTCATAGGGCGCTCCTGATGGGATAGGCGCCTTCTTTCAGGGCCGTTTCCCTCATGACTTCATAGTTTTCATATTTGGCCCAGTCCGGAACCGAATTGCCGGAACCCAGCAGGTAGCCGCCGCCGGGGGCCACTTCCTTCAAAAGCAGGCGCACATAGTCGCGGACTTCGTCCTGGCTGCCGGCCCGCAGCATCTCGTTGGGCACGTTGCCGACCACCGTGAGCCGGCCGGCCAGTTTCTTCTTGACCTCCACAATGTCGTTGCAGGTGGGGTCGATGGGCTGGATGATGTCCAGGCCCAGATTGATCAGGCTGGGGAAGAGGGCGTCGAGCTTGCCGTCGGAATGGAGAATGAAAAGCCGGCCGGCCTCGTGGCAGCGCCGGGCCATTTCCTTATACCAGGGGAAGACGTACTGTTCAAAGTGTTTGACGCTGATGATGGGCCCCGAGTTGTAGGCCAGATCGTCCACCACCCAGATGGCCCCCACCTGGGGCATCTTGAGCACCTGGTCCAGGGCCGAGTATTGTATTTTGGCCACTTGTTCGAAAACGGCCGAGACCAGTTCGGGCGCGCGGATGAGGCCCATGGCGAAATTGTTGAAGCCCATGAGCATCCAGGTCAGGGTGAAGATCTTGCCCGAGACCCCGATGGCCTTCATGCCTTCCGGGAGGAGCGGCCCCACTTTCTCCAGGCGGGAAAAATCCAGGACGCCCAGTTCCTCCCAGGGAAAGGCCTCGAAATCCTTCCAGTTGTGGATGAAGCTGTTGACCTCCAGGTTCCAGTCGGCCTGGTCGGGGTCCTGGTCGGCCTTTTCGCTCAGGGCCGCCCGCAGCACCTTGGAGATATGGGAGTCTCCGGTGACCTTGCCGGGTTCCATCATGCCGATGTTCAGGGGAATGAAGTCGTAACCGGCCGTGCTCCAGAATTCCACCTGGGCTTCCAGGTCGTCCGGACTCACCGGCCGGCCCAGAAAGCGGCTCTGGTTTTCATAGGCTATCAGGACATCGCCCAGGGGCACCCGGTCAGCCTCCTCGAAACGGACGGCTTTGAGCACCCGGTTCCAATCAGGTTGCATTTTCACTTCAAAAACCTTCTTTCACGGCGGCGGTCAGGGCTTTGAGATTGGCCAGGGGAGTGGAGAGGGGCACGGCGCATTCCGGCGCGACCAGTTTAAGGCCGGTTTCAATGACCGAACGCACGGCGGACCGCACGGTTTCGGGATTGCCTTCCAGAAGCACCTGGGGGTTGTTGATGTTGCCGGCCAGGGAAATTCGGCCGTCGACCAGTTTCAGGGCTTCGGCGGCGTCGTTGGCCGATTCGAAATGGTAGACGTCGATGCCGGTCCGGGCGAACATGTCCATGCGGTCCAGGGTGCGGCCGCAGACGTGAAGGATGACCGGACCGTCGATTTCTTTCATAATCATCTGGTGCACGGAAAAAAGCAGGTCGCGGTAGTGATAGGGGCCCACCAGATTGCCGGTGATGTGGTCGGCCACCACCACCACATCGGCCCCGGCCCGGAACTGGGCGTTGGCGAAGGCCACGGTCACCGGGGCCAGACTGTCGACCATTCTCCTGACCAGGTCATGCTTTTTCCGCCCGACGGCAAAGAGAAAATTCTGGGTGCCGGCCATGTGGTAGGACAGGGTCCAGGGGCCCATGACTTTGCCGATGACCACCGCCCGGCCGCCCACCTGCCGCCGGAGAATTTCCAGGGCCCGCAAAACCACGCTCATCGAAGGTTTCTCCAGGATATTTTCCGGAACCTCGACTTCACTGAAATCGGCGTGGGGAAAAGTTTTGCCGTCAGGCATCATGTCGGGCGCCCCCCAATCCATTTCCACGCCCAGGGCGGCCGATTCCTGGTGGACGGAGTATTCGGGCATGACCGAATCAAAGCCCAGAAGCTCATGCCCGGCCAGGGCCAGGCGGGCCATGGCTTCCGGCCGCAGATGGGCTTCCGGGAACCAGGATTCGGCGGCGGCCATCAGTTCCTTACAGGCCACCGAGGTCGGATTGACGGCCGCCGGCCGGGAGCCGTTCCGGCCGCCGAAAAGATAGGACATCGTCAGATTATAAGGGTTTGATTTCATAGCTTTTCCTCTAACAACCGGCGAGTTTTCCGGAAATTTCCGGCAGGCTGTATTCCATTTCCTGCCGGAACATGGCTTTCAGGCCGATATCCTTGCCGATATTGCGTTCGATGTTCAAGGCCACGTCCTGGAGATGTTCCACCAGGGTGCGCTCGACCCCGGCCAGGTCCCTGGCCAGGAGATATTTGACCAGAAGCTGATGGAAATGAAGGGCGTTTTCCGCCGCGCTCTGCAGCCGGTTCACTTCGCTGATGAACTGCGACAGGCCGTCCCAGATCAGGCCCAGAAAACGCATGAGCATCTGGTTGTGGCTGCTTTCGATGATGGCCCGGTGGAACTGGCTGTCCAGTTCGGAAAAAAGCTCCGTATTTCCCTTTCGGCAGACCTCTTTCTGCCGGGGCAGGAGATCTTCCAGACGCTTCAATTCCTCGTCCCCGGCCTTCAGGACCGCCAGCCGCACCGCCGCCTTTTCCAGATACAGGCGGGCTTCCACAAATTGGGGCACTTCGGCCGAACTGATGAAAATGTGCTGCCCCAGGGCCGAGACCAGGTTGTCCGGGCCGTCGCCCACCACCATGGTGCCCACCCCCGGTTTGGCCGCCAGAAAGCCGAGGGTGGTCAGCTTGTTGATGGCCTCCCGGATGGTGGAACGGCTGACGCCCATCTGTTCGGCCATGACCTCCTGAGGAGGAAAGCGATGTCCCACCGCCAGTTCGCCGTTGACGATGCGTTTTTGGATGACCTGAAACACTTCATCGACCGCCGAAGTTTTTCTGATGAGTCGCATTGAAGCTCCGTTCCCTTTTTTATCTGCTGAGAAGATAGAGAGGCAGATCCCGCCAAAAAGTCACCAGCATCAGGACGCTGAAGGTCACGATCAAATAGGGCATGGTGGCCTTGTAGATGCGCAGCATGCTGATTTCCTTCGGCGCGATGCTCTTCATGTAGAAAGACGAGGGGGCAAAGGGCGGCGAAAGGTAGGAAACCTGCATGTTCATGCAGTAAAGCACGCCGAACCAGATGGGGTCGAGGCCCATATTCAGGATGACCGGCAGGAAGATGGGAATGGTCAGGAAGAGAATGCCCATCCAGTCCAGGAAGCAGCCCAGGAAAATCCAGATGAGATTCATGAGGAGTATGGTGCCGGTCACCCCCAGGTCCATGCTTAGAATGGCGTCCCGGACGAACTGGGTGCCGCCGGCCAGGGTGTAGGCCCCGATGACCGTCTGGGCGCCGAAGAAGAGCCAGGCCAGCATGCAGCTGACTTTGAGGGTCTCCTGGCAGGAGTCCCACAGCATTTTCACGCTCAGTTTACGCTTGATGAGGGCGGCGATCATGACCAGGACCACCCCCACCCCGGCGGCCTCGTTGGGCGTGGCGATGCCCATGTAAATAGAGGCCAGGACCCCCAGGATGATGGGCAGCGGCAGGGCCAGTTCCTTTAAGGCCCGAATACGGGCCATCAGGGGCAGGTTGCGCAGTTCCTCAGGGGGCAGGGGCGCCGCCTCGGGGTGGCGCCGGCAGTGGATGATGATGAAGAGTATGTAACCGGCGGCCAGAATCAGGCCGGGAATGATGCCCGCGGTGAACAGGTGGGCCACGGAAACGCTGGCCGTCATACCGTAGACGATGAAGACCACCGAGGGCGGGATCAGGGTGGCCAGGCCGCCGCCGGCGGCCAGGGCGCCCAGGGCCAGGGTGTCGTCATATTTGTTTTTCATCAGTTGCGGCAGGGCGATCAGGCCCAGGGTGACGATCTCGGCCCCCACCACGCCGACCATGGCGGCCATGACGATGTTGGAAAGGATGACCCCGATGGCCAGGCCGCCGCGCAGGCCCCCGGCCCAGATGTAAGCGGCCTTGAAAAGCTGCTCGGGCACCCCGGAGCGCTGGAGAATGGCGGCCATCATGACAAAGAGCGGCACGGCCATGAGGGTGGAGCTTTGGGCCAGGTCAAAAATCCGGTTCACGAAACTGGAGATGGGCCCCAGGTTGGGAAACTGGATCAGGCAGATGACGATGGCGGTGGCGCCCAGGCTCCAGGACAGGGGCTGGCCCATGCAAAGCAAGAGGATCAGGCAGGCCAGGAGAACGAAACTGAGTAGACCTATGCTCATAATTCACGCCCTGTTATCAGAAAATGGAGATCCCGGCAGAAGCCGGCCAGGCCCTGCAGCATGACCAGGACAAAACCGGTGAACATGACGATCTTTAACGGCCACATCAGGGGATTCCAGAAAGTGTAGCTGCTTTCATTCAACTGGATCGACTGGACCATGTAGGGCCAGACGACCCGGATCATAAAGCCGATGTAGAGGGCGAAAAAACCGAAATTAAGGCAGCTGAAGCCGGCCCGCAGCCGGGGGGAAAGCCGGGAGTAGATGATGTCCACCCGGATATGACCGTCGATCTTGATGTTCCAGGCTCCGCCCAGGAAATAGCAGGCCGCGCAGAGCATGGCCGTGGTCTCCGCCACCCAGGGGGTCGGTCTTTCAAATATGGTGCGCATGATAATTTCATAGATGATCATAAAAGCGCAGATAAAGGGCAGCGGCGCGCCGATGCAGCCGCAGATTTTGGAAATCCAGTCAATGGCCTCCACAGCTTTCCTGAGCGCCGAGGGCCGGCGGGTAGCGATAGCATCCATTTTTTTCCTCGTATTTTTGTCCGGCGGAATTTGTCGGTGGCCCGGAGCGGCCGGGAGTTCAAGCCCCCCAAACTGGAGAGGCCGGCGAAAGCCTCTCCAGGGTGGTCCGGGCGACGGTTATTTGATGCGGCCGATTTCCCGCAGCCAGCTTTCCTGAGATTCGATGACCGCTTTGCTGTCGGCGTTCTTGGTCTTCCACTCCTGCCAGACCTTCTGGGCGGCGACGGTCATTTTCTCCATTTCCTCAGGCGGGAAGGTGGTGATGGTCACCTTGGAGTTGGGATCGTCGCGGTGCTTCTGGACGAACTCGATGTCGGCCACATAGATGGTTTCCCAGGAATCGATCATCCAGCGGCGCACGGCGGTCTCCACAATGGCTTTCAGGTCGGGGGTCAGTTCGTTCCATTTGTCGATGTTGACCGTGAAATCGCCGATGGGCATGGAATGGAAACCGGGATAGTTGGAGTAGTTGACCCCGTTGAGGTCGAAGAGCCCCAGGGAATTGTTGACCCCGATGGTGCTCCAGTCACAGGCGTCGATGACGCCCTTGTCCATGGCCGGGAAGATTTCATTGCCGGGCAGTTGGATGACGCTGGCCCCGAAGGCGGTCAGCACTTCGCTCTGCATGCCCTGGGACAGGCGGATCTTCAGGCCTTTGAAGTCTTCGGCCTTGCTGAGAGGTTTGCGGCTGGGCCAGGATTCCACGCCCCAGTACATGGCCCCCACCGGGTAACCCTTGAAAGGCGCGTAGATTTTGCGGAACAGTTCCAGGCCGCCTTTCTTGACGAGCCAGGTGTCCAGCTCGATGGGGCTGCGGTAGGCGAAGATGAGGTCGCTGATGGCCGCCAGGGCCGGGTTTTTGGGGGCGCCGTAGCCCGGCCAGACATGGATGACGTCCAGAACGCCGTTCTGGAGGGCATCGAGGGTTTCATTCTGGGGCACGATGGCCCCGCTGGGGTAGGCTTCGATGATCAGGCGGCCGGCGCTCATCACTTTGATGTTTTCGCACAAATCTTCAAAGGTTTTTTGGGGGATTTCCCCGGCGTTCCAGAGGGTCTGGGATTTCCAGACGATGGGCTTGGCGGCCGTCTGGGCCAGGGCGGCCGTGCTGAAGGCCGTCAGGCAGACAATGGTCAACAGGAACATCAAACTTTTTCTGATCATGAGGGTCTCCTTAAAAATACCGGTCAAGGAACTGGGAAAAGACTGCGATTTTGTCAGGTAAAGGCCTCTCCGGGCGGGCCACATTTTCCGCGCCGGCCCTACCCGCGCCTTTCAGGAGTTTGTAACCTGAAAGCCGGGTCAAAGATGCCAAGATGCGGAAACGGCTGACTCGTGATCGTCGATACTGCTGGGGGGCACCTCCAAATCTGAACGGACTTGCGCAAGACCGCCGGCCGGTTCAAAAAAATTGAACAAAAGACCGCCTCTGACCCCAGCCCGAATTGTCCGGCTTTGGGCAGACCTGGCCTTGGACCGCTCTTATCGAGCGGGGAACAGACTGTTTTGAGAAAGTAAAAATTATGACGGCGAACTTTTGGCTGACAGCCGTTGTTAAGCTATGCCGGTCGTTTGGTCGCCGGCCGGCCAATCACAGCGAAACCGTAAACGGTCATTTTACGGCTGAACCGGTGAGGGCGGCGGGCTTGCGTTTTAGCTTCAATACTGCTATCATCCAATAATATGAAAATAAGATTATCCTATTTTTGAACCGTTGTCAAGAGAGTTTTTTGTTTTTTAAGCGTCACCCTTTTTCAGGCCGCAGGTCAAGAGGACCGGAGCGGCTAAATTTGGAGGTATTTCATGACTATAGTGAGTTTCCCCTATGGCCGGGGCTGTCTGGACCTGAATATTCCCGATGAGCGGCTGGAGGCGGTCCTGCTTTCCAGGGCCCACGATTTTCAGCCGGAAGCCGGGGAGAGCGAACTGGTGCGCCGGGCCCTGGACAGGCCCGTCGCCTCGCCCCGTTTAAGTCAATTGGCCCAAGGGCGCTCTAACATTGTTCTCCTGGCCAGCGACCACACCCGGCCGGTTCCCAGCCGGATCATCCTGCCTCTGCTGATGGAGGAAATAAGGCGGGGCCAGCCCGACGCCCAGGTCAAGATTCTCATTTCCACCGGCTGTCACCGGGCCAGCACCCGCCAGGAGCTGGAGGCCAAGTTCGGGCCGGAGGTCCTGGCGGAACACGCCATTGAGATGCATGACTGTCAAAACTCCGAAGTGGTCAGGGTCGGGCGTCTGCCGTCCGGGGCCGAGCTCCGGCTCAACAAAACCGCTCTGGAGGCCGATCTCCTGATAGCCGAGGGCTTTATTGAACCGCACTTTTTCGCCGGCTATTCCGGGGGCCGCAAGAGCGTCTTTCCGGGGGTGACCAATTTTAAGAGCGTGGTGGCCAATCACTGTTCAGCCTTCATCGCCCACCCGCGGGCCAGAAGCGGTTTTCTGGACGGCAACCCCATTCACGAGGATATGGTGGACGCCGCCCGGCAGGCCGGTTTGGCTTTTATCGCCAATGTGGTTATCGATTCCGAGAAAAAGGTGATCCAGGCTTTCGCCGGTCATTTTGACCAGGCCCACCGGGCCGGGGCGGCTTTTCTGGATGATCTGGCCGGGGTCCGGGCTGCTCCGGCGGACATCGTCATCACCAGCAACGGTGGTTATCCCCTGGACCAGAATCTTTATCAGGCGGTCAAAGGCCTGAGCACGGCCGAGGCCAGCGTCAAGGAGGGCGGAGTGATCATCATGGCCGCCCAGGCCGGAGACGGCCACGGCGGCGAGACTTTTTGGCGGACTTTCAGGGAAGAAAAGGATCTGCGGCGCCTGACGGACAGCTTTTTAGCCCGGCGGCCTGAGGAGACCATTGCCGATCAGTGGCAGTCGCAGATCCTGGCCAGGGTGCTCGGCCGGGCCAGGGTGATCATGGTGAGCGAAGCGGAGCGCCGTCTGGTGGAAGACCTGCACCTGATTCCGGCGGCCTCCCTGGAAGAGGCCCTGAATCTGGCCGACTCGCTGCTCGGCCACCACCGGGGCCGCATCACGGCCATTCCCGACGGAATCGGGGTCATTGTGCGGCCTTAAAACCTGACCATATTTGTCTTTGCGGCCTTGATATGCTATCTTTCAGATGATTTCTCGCGCCTTGGGGAGGACTTGATGTCTAAAGAAAGACAGAAGTACGAGTTGTTGCGTATTTTAATCGAGAGCCAGGATTCTATCGGGGCCTCCACTTTATGTCAAATGCTGAAGTGCAGGAATTTAAATGTAAGTTCAGCCACGGTTGGACGGATATTGAATGAATTTGACTTTGAGGGTCTGACCGTTCGCCTGGGCTATAAAGGGCGTATTCTGACCGATTTGGGGCGGGAGCAGTTCCTGGAATACCGGCGAAAAATGGAATTTGAGGAATTCAGTGCCAAGTTGTATGAGGCGGTGAATGAAACCGACCCTGAAAACCTGATTAACATTCTGGTCGCCAGGCGGGGCATCGAGCGGGAGATCGCCAAGCTGGCGGCCGAACAGGCCACCAAGGAAGATCTCGCGGAAATCAGGGCCGCCTACCAGATTCATTTTGACAGCGTTAAAAGCAAAAAGCACCGGATGATCACCTCTGAAAATGATGTTTTTTTTCACCGGGCGGTGGCCAAGGCCAGCAAGAATATCATTTTGGCCTCCACCTATGATTTTATTTGGCAAAACGGAAGGCTTTCGCCCATAATGGAATACGTCAGAATTTCAGTCGGCGGCGCCATCGCCGTTGATCACGGCAGAATCCTGGCGGCCATCGAGGCCGGCGACCCGGAGCAGGCCCAGGAAATGATGACGGTCCACATTGACAGCCTGATAAACGACGTTAACAAATATTGGCAGACAAAAAAGAGGGCGACTCGCGGCGAATGAGCCTTTTTTATTGGGAACTGAATCCTTTCGGCGCTCCGGACCGGGGCGAAACAGGTCCCGGGGAAGAAGCCGATTGACGGCGCGCGGTGGCTCGCCGCGGAACATTAACCGTCAGGTATTTTTTGTTTTTCATTTTTTTACCAAAAGGTCTGATTGCCGGGCAGGTCCGGTAGACGTTTTTGGTTCAACTTATTGCTATTATTTTAAAATTATTAATTTGCATGTTTATTGCTGTAATCTTTCTTTAGGCCTCAGGCCCGGCGCGGGAAATCTCAATCCGGCTCAGGGGAAATCGGGGAAAACAGCCAAGAGCTTTGGGCAAAATTTTTGACCTGCCGCGGTTCCATATGTCGAGGGTCTAAGATCATTAATTTTTGACTTGACATGGGTGAGAGAAATGGTAGTATGAAGTCATTAATCATCATTGATGAGCAGCAGAGGGGGCGACAGCCAAAAGCATCCACTTCTTGAGACGGCGGCATCGGCGGAATGTTTTAAGATGCGGTCAGTTCCCTAATTATTACTGCCAGGAGGTCGTTTATGAAAAAAGTTGTTGTTGCCGGTGGAGGCTGGGCCGGATGCTCGGCCGCAATTGCCGCCAGAAAAGCCGGTTGCGAGGTCGTGCTTTTTGAGCGGGCCGATATGCTGCTGGGCACCGGTCTGGTCGGCGGCATCATGCGCAACAATGGGCGCTTTACGGCCGCCGAGGAAATGCTGGCCATGGGTTGCGGCGATTTGTTCAAAGTTTGCGACGACAATTCCAGGCATAAACAGATCGACTTT
Organism: Candidatus Adiutrix sp.; assembly: GCA_031263565.1. Lineage (GTDB taxonomy): Bacteria > Desulfobacterota > Desulfarculia > Adiutricales > Adiutricaceae > Adiutrix. Next base: position 14,020 of record JAISFR010000138.1, read on the forward strand.
CCGGGCCATAAACACGCGAACCTGTATGACGTTTCGCTGATTGAGCCGGCGGTCAGAAAATGCCTTGAAAAAGCCGGTGTGACCATTCACGCCCAGGCGCGGCTCAAGGGGGTCGAGGCCCGCGATGGCGCCATAAGCGGCCTGACGGCTGAAGTGCTGGGGTCGGGTGAGGAAATCGAAGCCTCGGGCGACGCCTATGTCGACGCCACCGGGACCGCCGGCCCGCAGGCCAACTGTCGCAAATACGGCAACGGCTGCGCCATGTGCATCTACCGCTGCCCGACTTTTGGCCCGCGT
>JAISFR010000021.1 GCA_031263565.1 Candidatus Adiutrix sp.
GCCCTGGCCGCCTCGGTTTCCGCCGCGTCCTCGGCCGCTTCGGCCGCCGCCGCCACGGCCTCTTCCTTCAGGGCCACCAACTCGCTGTATTGGATGGGTTCAAGCTGGTCCGGCGGGGCGATGACGGCCCGGCCGAGCTTCTCCCTGAGTTCCTGGCACATCATGGTCAGCCGGTCCAAAGCCCGTTCGTGGGTCTCGGCCGGGAAGGTGTCATGGGGGCGGTAATCGATGAGTTGCAGGAAGTCCATGGCCCGCAGAATGACCAGGTGCTGCCCGGTCCCGGCCCGTTCCCGCCCGGCCGGGGTCAGGACCACGGCGCCGCCGGCGTCCTGGCCCAGCCCGGTCACGCTGTAATCGGCCTCATAGACCAGGGGCTCCGGCACGAAGGTCACCGGGTTGACGATGGTCACCGCCACTTCTTCGGCGCTGAAGGCCTTGAAATGGAAAGCGTAGCCGCTGACCACCGGATCGCTGAATTGCATGGCCCGGGCAAGGGATGAAGATATCATGGCGCCTCCTGATCGTTAAAAATTGTACCGGCCCGGTTTAGCCGCTTGCTTTTCTGCCAGATAGGCCCGCAATTCCGGGTATTCCTCCGGCAATTGCTTTTTGGCCAGGCCCCGGTATTGCGATATGGCCGCCCGGATAAACTCGGCCTTGCCGCCTTCCGGCCCGTCAGCCATCAGGTCATACGCCGCCGACAAAGGCCCCTTCCCCCGCACCGTATCGTTGAGGTAATCCAGGCAGCCCTGCCCCCAGGCCGGATGCTTGACCCCGTTGCCGGCCAGCTCGGCGTAGCGGGAATGGGCGTCCCCAAAGCGGCTCAGGTCAACGGTAAGGCCGTCAAAATCGACCTTCTTCCCGGGCGCGGCCACATAGGCCTCCAGCCTCAGCATTTCCCGGTCGATGGGCTCCGGATTCTCCCGCCGGCTGGCGATGGGCGAAACCGCGTCGTAAAAAGCCCCCAGGCCGCTGCGGTAGCTGACCGGCCGCCCCCACAGGTCCCGCCGGGCGGGCAGGTCCTTGGACAGGCCGGGGACCCGGGCTTTCATGGCCTCGACCATACTGTTGACCTCCAGCATATAGGGGTCGCTGAACTTGGCGGCTTCGGCCAGGCCGGTGGGCACAAACGAGCCCGCGAAACGCTTGGCCACGCCCTCGGCGCTTCTCTGCGGGTCGGCCAGGGCTTCCAGGACATCCGACAGGCCGCGCATATAGCTCTTGTTCAGGGTGTTGCCGGCGATGCTGGCCGCAAAATGCATGGCCGCCGAGTCCGCGTCCACCTCCCGGTCTTCGTGGTCCATGTGGTTGGCGATTTCGGCCATGTCGGCGGCAATGCCGAAGGTCATGCCCAGGGGGTCGGTGCGGGCGTATGAATAATACCGCCCCCCCACCTTGAGGCTGTATGGCTGCCAGCCGGTGCGGATCAAGGCCTGCCGCTCGGCCGGGTCGGCCGGCCCGCCCCCGGTGATCACTCCGCTGAAAGCCATATCCGCACCCATCAGCATCAACGTAGTGCCGGTGCCCATCTTGGCCAGGGCCAATTGCTGCCGGGCGCCGCCGGCCGCGAAATCTTCCCGGAAGCTGCGGAAGAGCGGGGCCAGGGGCGAGCGCTCGGCAATGGCGTAATTGAAGATTCGGGAAGGCGTCTTGATGAACGGCGTAATAAAGCGGAAGGCGGGATATTCCCGGGTTATCTCCAGCCACTTCCTGGCGAACCGGCCCGGCGCGTCGGTAAAGGTGCTATAGGCGGCCTGCTTGACCGAAGCCACTTTCAGGCTGTCCGGCGGAGTTTCCAGGATATCGGCCATCCGTCCCCTGACCTGGTCAGGGCCGATCTTGCCGGCCGCGGCCTCCCGCGTGGCCTGGCGATAGGCCAGGGCGTTAAGTTCCGCCCGATAGCCGACAGTCTTGAAAAACTCGTCTTCGGCCATCAGGGCCCGGCCGGGAATCCTGACTACCTGGCCTATGGCGTCCACCGTCTTGCCGAAAGCGCTGTCTTTGGCCAGCCCCCAGTTTTCGGCGCTGATGGCCGGGGTCGGCGGCAGGTCAACCTTGCCCGACCAGCCCCCGGTCCGGTTTTCTTTAAAAGCCTGCCCGGCCAGCCGGAAGGCGTCTTTGATGGACGACACCTGGCCATGCATCAGGGCCAGCCCTTCGCCGATCTGAACGCCGTTGTCGTCGCCCAGCATTTTGCCGATCCGGGCCGCGGCGCCGCGCTCGAAGGCCTGCTGCATGGCCACAAAAGTGTTGCTCATCATGTTGACCAGGTGAGTTTTCGGACCGGAAAGCAGAGACATTATCCAAAATTCCTGAACGCTGTCCCGGGCGATGGCCCAGGGGCTTTTGGATATCAGTTTCTCCAGCTTCGTGATTTTGCCGGCGTCCGACAGTATGGACACCTTGTCGGCCAGTTGCAAAACCGACTTGTGGCCGCCCGGGATGGCCGCCAGGGCGTTTTCCATCTCTATGAGCTGCAATTCCCGGGGGCCGGCATTGATCCGCCAGGAAGCCAGGGCCCGGGCCGTCTCGGTCCGGGCGGCAATGGCTTCTTTTTGGATGGCGTTATGGACATTGACCATCTTCAGGAAAGCGAACTGATTCTCTTCCGTGGGGGCGGCCTTGACCAGTTTGGCGCTTTCGGTCAGCTTGTTTCCGGAAGAAACCCACAGGGTCCGCAGGGCCAGGCTCTGTTCAGCGTTCAGCGGCTGGCCCTGGCGCCTCTCCAGCATTATCTTCCAGGCGTCTTCCTGCTCGGCGTTCAGTTCCATTTCTCTGAAGGTCATCTTTTCGCCGCGCCGCGCCGCGTTCAGATCGTCGCGAAAGCGGTCGGCCATGAATTGCATGGCTTCTTTGACATCTTCGGGGCTGTCGATGCGAGAAAAATTGATGAAGAAATGGTCTGGGCCGCTGGCCCCGGCCGCCCCGGTCCCGGGCGGAAGGCCACCCGGACCGCCACCGGAACCGTCGCCGCCGGACGCGGCTCCGCCGTCATCGCCGCCGGAACCGCCGGGCTTGGCCCTGGGTACGGGAAGGTGGTCTGGATTCTGATCTGAGGGATTCGCGGAGGAAGAAGCGCCGCCGTCGTCTTGATGGCCGGCGGCACGGGGGGAGTCAGCGGAGTTTACATCTCGTTCAGGAGTTCCAGTTCCTCTATCAGCCGGACGCGGTGCTTCCTGATCCAGTCCACTCCGTCTCTGGCTATCAATTCGTTGGTGCTCTCCACCGCCAGATCCTGAACCCAGGGGTCCACGTCCAGACTGTCCACCTGAAGCAGCTTCAAAACGTCGGCGAACGTCTCCACGGTTACGGGAGAGCCCTTCGGGGTATTCGAAATAGACAATGTCGGGTCGGTCATATTTGTCATAGTTCCATCCTTTGGGGGCTTCCGCATCATTCCATGGTACGCGACTCTTTTCAACAAAACCGAAACGCTTATAATATTTTTCCAGATAGCCGCCAACGCAGTCCAGTGTCTGGCCGCCCTTGGCGAGGGCTTCAATAACGGCGTCCACTCCGGCCCCCTTTTTGCCGGAGTTGTTGACCACCCCTACTATATCCATTTTATCCGTAAGAGTAAAGCCCACGCCGTCGTCGGTGACGTAATGCTTCCAGCCCTTCATATCTTCGGCGCTGTAGGGCGTCAGGAATTCGGGGCGCTCGCTCTTTTCGCGCAGGGATATGAAGGAACCGGCGTCCGTTTCCTTGAATTGCGGCCAGGCCCGGCCGGCGGCGGCTTCAATTGCGGGAAGGTTGTCTGGATTCTGATCTGGGGGATTCGCGGAGGAAGGGGCGCCGCCGTCGTTTTGATGGCCGGCGGCGCGGGGGGAGTCAGCGGAATTTACATCTCGTTCAGGAGTTCCAGTTCCTGAATCAGCCGAACGCGGTGTTTCCTCATCCAGTCCGGTCCGTATTCCTTGAGCATTCGGTTTGCCCCCTTGACCGCCAGATTCTGGACCCACGGCTCCACGTCCAAACTGCCCGCCTGAATTAGATTCAAAACGTCGGAGAACGTCTTCACGGTTACGGGAGAGTCCTTCGGGGTATTCGAAATAGATAATGTCGGGTCGATCGTATTGGTCATAATTCCATCCTTTAGGGGCTTGCGCATCATCCCATTTCACGCTTTTAGTCTTGACGAAACCAAAAGCTTCATAGTAGTCGTCCAGCCAGCCGCCAACGCAGTCCAGGGTTTTACCGCCCTTGGCGAGGGCTTCAATAACGGCGTCCACCCCGGCCCCTTTTTTACCGGAGTTGTTGACTACTCCCACTATATCCATTTTATCCGTAAGAGTAAAGCCAGTGCCGTCGTCGGTGACGTAATGCTTCCAGCCCTTCATATCTTCGGCGCTGTAGGGCGTCAGGAATTCCGGGCGTTTGCTTTTTTCGCGCAGGGAGATGAAGGAACCGGCGTCCGTTTCCTTGAATTGCGGCCAGGCCCGGCCGGC
>JAISFR010000068.1 GCA_031263565.1 Candidatus Adiutrix sp.
GGGCAAAATAAATCTTGACTTATATATGACTTTGGGCTATATTTATATCATTCAGGTGTTCGAGATGATCGAACTAAAGGGAATCCCGTGCAAATCGGGAACGGGCCCGCCGCTGTAACCGTAACGAACGCAGCCGCCCCGAGTTGAATTCGGGGCCCAGTCACTGGCTGATAAAGCTGGGAAGGCGCTGTCACTAGGTAAAACGGAAGTCAGAAGACCTGCCTGAACGTATACCGTAAGATCTCCCCGAGGACATGGGAGCGGTGCGACTCCAAAGGATAACAGGGCATCCCGGGTCAGCTTCTTAAAGCTGGGGCCGGGTTTTTCTTTTTTGTCCGGTCGCTTTTTGATCGGATTAATTTAATGGTGAAAGGGAGGGACGGCTCAAAATCAATGATTTTTGGTTCTGGGTAGGGAATCCCGCGCAAATCGGGAACGGGCCCGCCGCTGTAACCGGGGACGAAAACAGCCAGGCCGGCGCTTCATGCGTTTTTTCGGGTACAGACGTGAATACCGGACACGTTTGGCGGAATGCCCGAGTCAGGCCTGAAAGTCACTGGCGGATTTTTCGCCGGGAAGACGCTGTCGCCGGATGATCCGGAAGTCAGAAGACCTTCCTGAACTTGACGTCAGCGGACTGGACCGCTCACGTCTCACCGTCGCCAGAGGCCGACAAACCTTCAGCTTCTCTCTGGTCAAGAGAAGCCGCAGGGGCTGAAAAGGGTTCGTGGATCAAACCCGGCGGCAAAGCTCATGGATATAGGGCATCCCTGAGTAAATGAAAGCCTCTTCGGCCAGTCCGGGGGCTTTTTGGAAAACCAGGGCGGCGGCCGGGTTCTACCTCCCCCGGCCGCCACTTTGGGAGTTTTACTTCTCTATTGTTTCTTAAAAATCTTACCTCAGCAATTCTTTCCCCTGACGGGCCGGCTTCCTGCCGGCCCGCACCTATTTCACGGCCAGGCTGCTGACGCCCTGCCAGTCGCCGGCCGGGGGCTCTCTGAGATATTCCCGGCAGCGGTTGCTCATCAGTTCGGCCGGACCGTCGCCCTGAATAAAAAACAGGCTCGTCTCGAAAAGGCCCAGGGCCTTTTGAAAATCCCCCTTAAAATAAAGATTCAGGGCCTTCTCATACATGTCCCGGCCCCGGCGGGCGTTATCCGCCAGAAGTCCCCGCCGCTCCATCACTTCGAATATCAATAGGCTTTCCTGACGACCGGGGACGGTGATCCGGTCCAGGGTTCTCAGTTCCACCTCCCGGCCGGCCTCCCGGGCGCACTTTTCGCCGATGACGATCTGGGTCTGATAGATCTTATTGACCGGCACCAGGCGGGAGGCCAGATTGACCGCGTCGCCCATGACCGTGAAATTCAGGCGCCGTTCAGCCCCGATATTGCCGATGACCATGGGGCCGCTGTAGAGGCCCATCAGGGCCGACAAGGGCGGGCGGCCTTCGCCGCGCAACTGGCCGTTGAGACGGGCCAGAGCCGCCTGCTGTTCGAGAGCGGCCAGGCAGGCCGAGGCCGCGTGATCCGCATGCGGCAGGAGCGGCGAGCCCCAGAAGGCCATGATGGAATCGCCGTCGAACTTGTCGAGGATACCGCCGTGCCGGCTGATAATGGGCTCCATGTTTTCGAAATACCGGTTCAGGGCCGAGACCAGGTCTTCCGGGCTCAGGTGCTCGGCCAGGGTGGTAAAACCCACCAGGTCGGAAAAAAAAACGGTCATTTCCCGCCGCTGGCCTCCCCGGGACAGAAGTTCCGGATGGCTGACGATTTCCCGGGCCAGGGTCGGGTTCAGATAGAGGCTCAGAGCGGTCAGGCTGGTGCGAGCGGCCTTCCGGTTTTCAAGGCCCCGCTGCATCAGGGCGAAAATCTGGGCCAGAATCAGGGCCAGGGCTCCGGGCAGAACCGGCAGATAGAGATACCGGGTGAAAGCCAGCCCCCCCAAAACAACATAGAGGGGCAAAACAGCCGACGGCAGCCAGAGCCGGGGATAAGGCCCGCAGCGCGGGCTCAACATCAGGGGAATCAGGGAGAGGAAGAGCAGAGCGGCAATGAAGACGATCTGCCCCGGCAGGCTGAGGACCATAAAAGAACGGCCGCTCAAAAGGGTCAGCACGGCCTGGGCGGTAATTTCCACGCTGGTGTCGCCACGGCCGTTGGCCTGGGAAAACGGGGTGAGCCAGGAACCGCGGCTCAAAAAATTTACGTCGCCGATCAGAACCTGCTTGCCCCGGAATTTTTCAAAAAAGGCCGCTCTAGCGGCCGGGTCGGCCCCGGCCGGGCCGGCGGCCAGGCGATAAAGTTCCAGAAAACTGTAGATCGGCACCGGGTCGGGGCGGGGGTCGAAATCAATGTAAATTTCATCACCCGGTTCGTTCAAATCAGGTTGCAGGCTTTTGGCCGCCAGCCAGGCCAGGCTGCGGCAGCCCAAAGGCCCCCGGCAGCCCGGCCAGGTGACGGGCAGACGCCGGATATGGGAATCCCCTTCCATGTTCAGATTCAAAAAGCCGAAACTGCCCACCTCCATGGACAGCAGATAATCCGCGGCCGGCAGAACAATCTGGGTAGGCCGCCAGATCAGGCCGCTGAGAATGGGCATCTCCCGGCTTTCGCGCACCGTCTCGAACCATTCCTCAATCTCTTCGGCGTCGGCATAGGCCTGCCGGGAGCGAGGCAGGAGCCGGGTCAGAACCACTGAATGCGCCCCGGCCTCCCTTAAGGCCTTGACGACCACCGCGTAGTAATGATGCCGAAACAGTTCGGGCATAGAAAGAGGCCCATAGCTCAAAGTGTAGTCGTCAAAGGCCACAATAACCAGCGGCGAATCCTCGGGCCGGTCAAAACGGGGGGCTAGCCGGGCCTTGGCTTTCAGCATCAGGTCGTAGACGTCATCCAGAAGCATGGCCCCAAAGGGGGCGTAGCACAAAAGGCTGGCCAAAAAACTGATCGTCAAGGCCGCCGCCAGGACCAGCCGGGGACGCCGGGGGTCCATCTTCAAAAACCGCCCTTTTAAATTGCGGGCCTGAAGACGGCAGAATTTGAGCATTTTTTCCTTAAAAAAGAGCCGGGGCCGGATTATGGGTCTGTCAATAAATATAACCTATTTGGGCAGAGCCCGAATATTGCTCAAGGAGGGCCAGGCGTCGTCCAAACCGGCTTCGGCGGCCCGGTTCAGCCACATTTCCGCTTTTTCCAGGTCCTTGGGAAAATCCTCGAATTTATGGGTCATGGCGGAAGTGATATAAACCGGCAGGTAAATCTGGCCCAATAGCAGGGCCGCCCGTTTGTCGCCGCCGGCAAAGGCCTTTTCCAGCCACGTAAGACTCTGCTCCCGGTCCAGGGCGTAACCCGGAAAAAGCCCGGAACGGAGTGCGCCCAGGAAGAACTGGGCCTCGGCCCGGCCGGCTTCGGCCTCTTTCTGATACTGGGCCAGGGTCTCAGCAGTTTTTTTCTCCGAGCCCGGGCCGCCATGGCTGTATCCCAAGGCCAGCTTGAGCTGGGACGGCACATGACCGCGATCCGCCCACATTTTCAGCCACTTGGCGGACTCGACATAATCCCTGCCCACCCCGTCGCCGCTTTCGTACATCTCAACCAGGCGCTGCAAGGCCACGGGGTTGCCCTGCCCGGCGGCCAGTTCGAAGCATCGGAGGGCGTTTTTCAAGTCCTCGGCGGCTTCCAGCCGCAGTTGCTCAGGCGTCTGGGGAGGGGCGGCCTTGGCTTCGGCCTGGCTGGAGCCGGTCCGGGTCGCGGCGCCCTCTCCGGCCGCCTCAGTCTCCCTGAGCCGCTTTTCCTCCATCGCGGCGGCCACGCCCTTACTCTGGCTCTCCAGGTAATAATGCAGCCCCAGCATCATCTGGGCCTGATCAGAGCCGCCGTCGGCCGCCCGGCGCAGCCAGGCCAGAGCGCTTTCGGAATCATCCGTCAAAGCGCCGGCCAATTGATACATGACCATCTGGGCCTCGGCATTGCCGGCTTCGGCGGCCTTGAGGATCCACTTATGGCTTTCCTCCTCGTTCCGGCTTTCTTCAGCAAAGCCGCCCCGGTAGATCAGGGCCAGCATAAGGTCGGCCTCGCTGGTCTTTTCAGAGGCCTGTTTCAGGACCGCGACGACCTGGTTTTCCTTGTTCCGGGCGGCCCACTTCTCCATCTCCCCGGCATTGTTCATGTTGATCAGTTCCAGCCAGACCCCGGCCAAAATATTGCCCCGCCCGTACATTTTCCAGAAAGGGTTGGAATCGTCTTCGGCCAGAGTGGTCGAGCGGGGCATGACTTCCCGCAGCCAGGCCGAAACGGCCGGATCGCCCATAGCCGACTTTATTTCCTGAAGCCAGACGGAGGCGACCCGGCCTTCATCGCCCTGAGCGGCGACCCGGCCCGGACTGAGCGCCAGGAACGCCGCCAGAATTAACGGACAAATGAAACGCAGGCCAAAAAAAACGAAAAACCTGAAATATGAATGCATTAACTTATCCTCCGCCCCGAGAACGGGGCTTGGAAATAAAAGGAGGCCGGCTTCCAAAAATGCGGCCGGCCTCTCTTCCGTTCAAAAGCAGAGGTCTCAAGCCGTGCTGATGCGGGAAAAATCGGCGATCAGCTCGAAGATGCGGCCCAGCCGGGACAAGAGGGCGATGCGGGCCTCCTTGATCTCCGGGTCGGGGTCGTCCACCAGCACCTGATCAAAAAATTGATCCACCGGGCCGCGCAGATCGGCGACCTCGGCCAGGAGACCGGGGAAATCGCCGGAAGCCAGAAAGGCCCCGCTTTTCTGTTCCAAGTTTTCCACCCGGGCCAGAAGGATTTTTTCGGCCTCCTGGCGAAGCCTGTCCCAGGCCCCAAATTCGTCTCGGGCCCCGAATTTCTTGATTATGTTGACCACCCGCTTGAAGACCTGGGCCAGATCTTTAAAGCCGTCCTGGGCTTTGAGGGTTTCCAGGGCCCGGGCCCGAAGCACGGCGGCCAGGGGCTGGTCGTCATAGAGGCTCAAGACGGCCTCAGCCGCATCCCCGGAAACGCCCTGGCCGGTCATCAGGTTTTTCAGGCGGACCTTGAAAAATTCCAGAACCGCCGCCCGGGTCTCCCGGGCCGGGCGCCGGGCCCAGTCGGTCAGGCCTTCCAGAGCCTTGTCGATCAGCGGTTCCAGAGACTCCCGCCAGCCGCGGTCCAGAAAGATGTTGATGATGCCCAGGGCGCCGCGCCTTAAGGCAAAAGGGTCGGCCGCCCCCGAAGGGATCAGGCCCACCGCGAAACAGCCGCAGATGGTGTCGAGCTTGTCGGCCACGCTCAGCACCGCGCCGATGGGGGAAGGCGGCAGTTCACCCCCGGCCCGCACCGGCAGATAGTGTTCCCTGACGGCCTCGGCCACTTCCGGGGCCTCGCCGTCCAAAAGGGCGTACTCCCGGCCCATGACGCCCTGAAGGGTCGGAAATTCCTTGACCACGCCGGTGACCAGATCGCATTTGCAAAGGTCCGCGGCCCGGGCCAGTTTGTCCTTATTGGGCAGACACACGATGTCGGCCAGGTGGAGGGCCAGAGCCCGGAAACGTTCGACCTTCTGCCAGGAAGTGCCCAGGAGGTTGTGGAAGACCACGCCCTTGAGCTCTTCGGCCCGATCGGCCAGCCTGATCTTGCGGTCTTCGCTGAAATAAAAGCGGGCATCGTCCAGCCGGGCCCGGAGAACCCGTTCGTGCCCCTTGCGGACCACATTCATGTCCCGGGCCCGGGTATTGTTGACCGCTATGAAATAAGGGGCCAGGCGACCCTGGGAATCGGTCAGGGCGAAGTAGCGCTGGTGTTCCTTCATGGCCGTGGTGGCCACGGCCAGGGGCAGTTCCAGAAAGCTGGAATCAAAATTGCCCAGCACGGCCACCGGCTCTTCCAGGAGGTTGGTCACCTCTTCCACCAGTTCCTCATCCTTCACCAACTGCATGTCCACGCTGTTTTCCCGGGTGGCCCGCTCGATCTCCCGGCGCACCAGTTCCCGGCGCTTGCCGAAATCGACCTGAACGTGGGTCTCGGCCAGGCGAGTCTCATATTCGTCGGGGGAAGTGATGACCACCGCGCCGGGATGGAGGAAGCGGTGCCCGTAGCTGACCTTGCCGGCTTTGGCCCCGGCGAAGCTGATGGGCAGCACTTCGCCCCCCAGCACGGCCAGAAGCCAGTGAACCGGGCGCACAAAGGCATATTCGCCGTGGCCCCAGCGCATGTTCTTGGGGAACGGGAGGTTCGAGAGGAGGTCGGGCAGCAGATCGGTCAGAACTTCCGGAGCTTTGCGGCCCTTGACGCTCTTTCTGACCGCCAGATACTGCCCTTTGGGGGTGGTGACGGTCTTCAGGTCGCTGACCGAAACGCCCTGTCCGCCGGCAAAGCCGGTGGCCGCCTTGGTGGGGTTGCCGTTGCCGTCATAAGCCGCCGAGAGCGGAGGGCCGACCACCTCTTCTTCCACATCCGGCTGATGGGCGGTCAGGCCCCAGAGGCCCAGACCCAGGCGGCGCGGAGCGCCCCAGATCTTCAGCCGCTCAAAGGGCAGGCGCGCCTCGCCCAGGCTTTTGACCAGCTTCTCTTCCATAAAAGCGATGGCCGGGGCAAAATAGCCGGCCGGAATTTCTTCGACGCCGAGTTCCAGTATCAAATCCAGATTGCTCACAGGCTGCCCTCCCAACGGCCCATCAGGGGATGCCCCATGGACTCTCTCTGTTCCACGTAAAGCCGGGCCACTTCCCGGGCCAGGTTCCGCACCCGGCCGATGAAGCGGGTCCGCTCGGCCACGGAAATGGCCCCCCGGGCATCAAGAAGGTTGAAGCTGTGGGAACATTTGAGGCAGTAGTCGTAGGCCGGCAGCACCAGCCCGCGCCCGGCCAGCCTATTGGACTCGGCCTCGTACAGGTCGAAAAGTTGAAAGAGCATGGGCACGTCGGCGAATTCGAAATTGTGCTTGGAGTATTCCACTTCTCCCTGGTGATGAACGTCGCCGTAGCGGATCTGCCCGTTCCAGTCCAGGTCGTAAACGTTGTCCACGCCCTGAAGATACATGGCCAGGCGCTCGAGGCCGTAGGTGTATTCAACGGAAATGGGGGCCAGGTCGAAACCGCCCACCTGCTGAAAATAGGTGAATTGGGTCACTTCCATGCCGTCGAGCCAGACTTCCCAGCCGATGCCCCAGGCGCCTAAAGTCGGGGATTCCCAGTCGTCCTCCACAAAGCGGATATCATGGTCCAGGGGATCGATGCCCAGAGCCTTGAGGCTGTCCAGATACAAGTCCTGGGAATTTAAGGGGGAAGGCTTGATGAGGACCTGGAACTGATAATAGTGCTGCAGCCGGTTGGGGTTCTCGCCGTAACGGCCGTCGGCGGGCCGCCTGGAGGGCTGCACATAGGCCGTCCGCCAGGGTTCCGGGCCCAGGCTGCGCAGAGTGGTGGCCGGGTGGAAGGTCCCCGCGCCCACTTCCATGTCGTAGGGCTGCATGACCACGCAGCCCCTTTCCGCCCAAAAGTGGAACAGGGCCAGAACCACATCCTGAAAGGACCTGGGATTTGCAATGGACATCTTAATTCCTCTGGCTATAGTGGCGATAATCAAGCCCCCGATTTTCGGAATCGGCCGGGCTTTGATGGCGACGTTATCCTAGCACAAATCAGCTCTTTTTGCCATTCTCTAAAACAATGACGGCCTCCGGGGCCTTCAAACCGGTTTTCGCCCGGGCCGTGGCCTCGGCTATGTCCCGGCCCAGGCGTTGGAAAAAGCGTTTGGCCAGGGCCCGGGCCCGGCGGCCCACCTCAAAAGTCTCCTCGATGTGGTCATGGACCAGGGCCAGCACATCGCCGTCCAGGGCGCCTTCGTCGACCATCCGGTCCATGATCGACAGAACCTGATCGTTGCTCAGCCCGGCCCGGTAGGGGCGGTCCTCGCTCAGGGCGGTCAGGACGTCGGCCACAGCCATCAGGCGCGACTCCAGGGGGATTTCGTCGGCCTTAAGCCCCTGGGGATAGCCTCGGCCGTTGAGGCGCTCGTGGTGCCAGGCCCCCCAGGGGGCCACCTTTTCAAAACCTGGAATGTCGGACAGAACCTCATAGCTTAAAAGGGCGTGCCGGCTGACCTGCCTGAATTCATCGGGCTCCAGCGGCCCCTGTTTTTCCAGGAGTTCCAGGGGCACGCCCATTTTGCCGATATCGTGCAGCAGCCCGGCCACAAAGATGGCCGGCCGGTTTCTGTCAGGAAGGCCGGCCAGTTCGTACAAAAACCGGGCTGAATGGGCCACGCCGCTGGAATGGGTGGCCGTGAACGGACTGCGGGCGTCAATGACCCGGGCGAAAAGGAGGGCGAAAAGGGCGACCCGGTCCTCATGGATAATGAGTTCCGGGCCGGGCGGCAACCAGAAACTGTTCGAGGCTTCGGACAAATTATTTAAAAAGCCGGGCCGGGAAACCAGTTCCACAGCCGCCCCGGCCACTTCCGGCGAATAAATGCTGCCGGCGCCGGCGCTGATCTCCCGGACCAGGTTGTCAGGGTGGAAGTGGGTGCGGACATGCACGTCGATGGCGTCGGACAGATGGACCAGGTTTCCCAGACGGGCCGGAAACCTTTCCTCTTCCGGCAAAGTCAGGATACGCTGCCAACTGCTGTGATGGTAGCGGATGATTTTGGCCTCGTCCCGGAAGACCTGGCAACTGTCCAGAAGAAGCCAGCCGGCCAGGCTGTGCCGCTCCATATCTTTCTCGAAGACCAGGCTGTCGGTCAGGGCGTGAAGGGGGATGACGCCGACATCGTGCACCATGGCGGCCATGACCAGCCGATTGCGGCTGAGCCGGTCCAGATTCAGTAAATCACCCAGGGCGCCGGCGATGTAGGCCACCCGCCGGTGATGATTGGCCAAAGTGGCGTTGACCAGGTCCACGACTTTGGCGAAACCCAGAACCAGGTCGAACATATTCAGAGTGAGCATAATCGGGCTCCCTAAAGCGCAGCGGGGGACGGTCAAGCGAATTAATTGCATTGTCGCTGGAAATAGGCTGAATGTCAAAGCTAAACATAGCTGGCCGCAACGTCAGGTTCAGCGGGTTCTTCGTCGCCCGGTCCCGGCCCGCCGGGGCGCCAGCGTTCCAGCGACTGCCGCAAAAGCGCCAGACCATCCGCCTGGAGATGAATGACGGCCAGGACTTCCTGGTCAGAGGCCCCGGCCAGCTTTTCCAGGGAGCCGAAGTGATCCAGAAGCCTTTTCCGCTTGGCCGGCCCCAGGCCCGGGGCGGCCAGCAGAGGGCTTTCCAGAAAGGTCTTGCTCTGCAGACGGCGGTGATAGGCGCCCACGTAACGGTGGGCCTCGTCTCTCAGGCGGGCCAGGAGCAGCAGGCCGGCCGAGCCGGCCTTGAGATCGGCCGGGTTTTTGCGCCCCGGCAGGAAAATGCGGTCAATGTCGCCCTCCTGCCTGATTTTGGCGATGGCCGCCAGAGGGGGCGGGTCCAGCCCCAGATCCTCGAAAGCGGCCTCGGCCGCGTGCAGTTGGCCCCGGCCGCCGTCCAGCAGCAAAAGGTCCGGCCGGGGCCAGTCTTCATGACTGAAGCGCCGGGCCACCACTTCCCGCAGGCCGCCGTAATCGTCCCCGCCCCGGGCCGATTTGATCCTGAAACGCCGGTAATCAGACTTTTTCCATTCGCAGTCTTCCATGACCACCAGGCCGGCCGTCGCGTTCTGCCCCTGAAGGTGGGCCAGGTCGAAACATTCCAGGCGGCGCGGCGCCTTTTCCAGGTTCAGGCGGGCTTTGAGTTCCACCATGACCCCCCGGTTATGCCCGATGCGGCTCAGCCGGTCTTCCAGGGCGGCCCGGGCGTTGTCGCGGGCCATATCCAGAAGCTTGACCTTGTCGCCCCTTTGGGGCAGAAAGATTTTCACCGACCGCCCTTTCATGGCGCCCAGCCAGTCCTCCAGGGTTTCCCGTTCGTCGTCGGCCAGTTCGCCGGGCCATAAAATTTCATCGGGCACGAAATTGTCGGCCCCGTAATACTGGCTCAGAAGGCTCAGGGCCGCCTCAGGCGACTCGGCCTCCCCTCCCCCGGCCGACGATTCCAGAGGCAGACAGCCGCTGACCGCCCCGGCCCGGACCATGAGAATGGAGCCCTCCAAAAGACCGTCCTGGCGGTGAAAGCCGAAGACATCCAGGTCCCGGCCGCCGGCCTGCTCCACCACCTGGCGTTCCAGGGTCTTTCTGATGTTGTTCAGGCGGTCCCGCAGACGGGCGGCCTCTTCGAAATCGTAGCGCTCGGCGGCGGCTTTCATATCGGCATGAAGGCCGTTGAGCAGTTCATGGCCCCGCCCCTGAAAAAAAAGGCGGACCTGCTCGGTCAGCCGGGCGTATTCCTCAGGGCCCATTTCCGGCCGGCAGGGGCCCACGCAGCGCCCCATCTGATAATTGAGGCAGGGCCGGCCCACGTTTTTGACGTCCGGCCGGCGGCATTGCCTTAGGGGGAAGAGCCGCAGCGCGCTGCGCACCGTATCCCGCATGGCGCCCGCCGAGGGAAAGGGACCGAAAATGATGGAGCCGTCCCGGGCCGGGCGGCGAACGACTTCCAGGCGGGGATATTCCTCGCTGAGGCTGAGTTTCAGCGACGGGTAGGTTTTGTCGTCCCGCAGAATGACGTTGAACTGCGGCCGGTGTTTTTTGATGAGACGGTTTTCCAGAATCAGGGATTCCTTTTCCGTGGCCGTGACCATAAAATCGAAATCAGCGACTTTGGAAAGCATCAGGCCGATACGGGCGCTGGGCTGATTTTTTTGAAAATAGCCCGAAACCCGCCGGGGCAGGATTTTGGCCTTGCCCACGTAGATGATTCGCTCATCGGCGTCTTTCATCAGATAGACCCCGGGGGAGTCGGGCAGGGCCAAAGCCTTTTGCCTCAACTGTTCCAGGCCGGCCTGGCGGTTCAGGTTCCGAGGGGCCGAAGGGTCTGCGGCATAAGCCGCCGCCGCCCTGAATTCTTCAGCCGGGACCTCGGAATCGTCAGAGGCGTTATGTTGTTCCGCAGAATTCATTTCAGGTAATATTGAAGAGCCTCGTCCCAGCGCCCCTGCCCTTTGAGAATAAATTCGGCCATCTGACGGACCGCGCCCCGGCCGCCGGGGCTGGGGCTGACAAAGTGGGCCTGGGCCAGAACTTCCGGGCAGGCGCCGGCCGGGGCCAGGGCCAGACCGACCCGCCGCAGAACCGGCAGATCAACCAGGTCGTCGCCGGCAAAGGCCGCCTGACCGGGACTCAGGCCCCGGCGTCTGAGAAGGTCTTCAAAGACCGGCCACTTGTCGCCTATTTTCTGGTGCAGTTCGGTGATTTCCAGATCCCGGGCGTAATGTTCCACGACCCGGCTGCGCCGCCCGGTGACGATGGCGATTTCCAGGCCCAGACGTTTGAGTATTTTCAGGCCCAGGTTGTCCCGGCTGTAAAAAAATTTGCTCTCCTCGCCACTGTCGCTGAAGATGACCCGGCCGTCGGTCAGCACTCCGTCGACATCCAGGCCCAGCAATTTGATGGCCGAAAAATCAGCTTTGACATTCATGCCCCGCCCCCCGCGGCCCGAGGCCGCAATTGGTCAATGGCCTGAAGATTTTTAAGCATTTCCTCCAACTGATCCAGAGGCCATTGATTGGGGCCGTCGCAGAGGGCCCGGTCCGGGTCGGGGTGGGTTTCCAGGAAAAGCCCATCCACCCCGGCGGCCACCGCGGCCCGGGCCAGGGTGGGCACGAAACGCCGGTCGCCGCCGGAACAGCGGCCGGAGGCCGCCGGGAGCTGCACCGAGTGGGTGGCGTCGAAAATCACCGGCCAGCCCAGTTCGGCCATGATCGGGAAGGAGCGCATATCCACCACCAGGTTGTGATAACCGAAACTGCTGCCCCGTTCGCAGAAGCTGAGGCCGGCGAAGCCCGGCTGCCCGCTCATCTTGGCCGCCGCCTGGGCCAGGTCTTCCGGGGCCATGAACTGCCCTTTCTTGACGTTGACAGGCCGGCCGCCGCGGGCGGCGGCCGTCAGCAGGTCGGTCTGCCGGGCCAGAAAAGCCGGAATCTGAAGGGCGTCCAGCACTTCGGCGGCCGGCCCGACCTGCCAGGTCTCGTGAATGTCGCTGAGCAGCGGAAGGCCGTATTTTTCGCGGACCCCGGCCAGGACCGCCAGGCCCCGCTCAAGACCCGGCCCCCGGAAGGAGGAGAGGCTGGAACGGTTGGCTTTGTCGAAACTGGCCTTAAAAACCAGACCCAGCCCCAGGCGCCCGCTGATTTCTTTCAGCCGGGCCGCGCACTCGTCCACCAGGCCTTCCGACTCGATGACGCAGGGGCCGGCGATCAGGGCCAGGGGCCGGCCGCCGCCGAATTTTACCCCGCCGATGTTTATTTCCTGAGTCAAGCAGCGTCTCCTGGCGAATAATATCATCGTGGATTGTAAATCCAAATGATTCAGGATGCAAGCTACAAGAAAGGCTATCGGCAGAGCCGCGATGTGGCGCGGTGGCCGTGGCTCCGTTTCCGCGTCCCGCTCAGTGGAATAAAGGGCGGCATCCGGTCGAAAATAATACGGGGCGGCCGGAAAAAACTGACAGGG
>JAISFR010000129.1 GCA_031263565.1 Candidatus Adiutrix sp.
GGGGCCATCGCGGAAAGTGTGGCTCACGACACCCACAACATCATGGTGGCCGGCACGAATTTAAAAGATATGGTTCTGGCCGTCAACCGGGTTATTGGACTTGGCGGCGGCATCGCGGCCGCGCGCGACGGCCGGGTGCTTGACGACCTGGCTCTGAGAGTCGGCGGGTTGATAAGCGATGAATTGACCGGCGAAGAAGTCAGCCTGAAAATTCAAAGCCTGGAAAAAGTGGTCAAAGAGCAGTTGGGCGGCCGGCTGCACGCGCCTTTTATGCACCTGTCATTTCTGGCTCTATCGACCAGCCCCAAATGGAAGCTGACCGATAAAGGGCTGATAGATGTCGAGTCTTTTCAAATTTTGGAACCTTTGGTCTGATCCTTTGACATCGGCGTGAGGCTGTATTATAATAGGCATTGTTTTCAGCGAGTTAGCTGTCACAGATGATTTAGGCGAAAGATCACGAACAGAGCGAGATGTACAACCCTTGGGACGGGTTCGGTCCCGAGCGGCCTGATAAGCTGAAAGGTTCCTGGGCGGGCTTGTTTCGGGAGCATATCCTTGAAAATTTACCGATAGAATTGATGGCCCCGTATCTTCTTTTTTGGGCGATCATGGCCTTTGCCAGCCAATTTTTGAGACCTAAACAGCCCGTCAACGCCTTAAACTAAAATCCAGGCAGAAAAAGGGCGGGGACTTTTTACGAGGCTGTCATAATTAAGACCCTGCCCGCATTATGCCGTTATCCCTTCAAAGGAGATGATCATGTCAACTCGACTCGGCAAGACAATTCTCAACGAGACCCACAAAAAGCTTGGCGGAAACATGGTCGATTTCGGCGGCTGGGAAATGCCGCTGTGGTATGCATCCGGCGCGGTCAAGGAACATCTGGCCGTATTGACCGGAGCTGGATTGTTTGATACCGGCCATATGGCGGTCATACTGGGTGAAGGGCCGGATTTGCGGGGCTTTTTAAACTTCGCCCTGAGCAAGGATATCAGCCGGCTAAAGACCGGGCGGGCCGGCTATGGCATAGTTCTTGACGACCAGGGCTTCGCCGTGGACGATGCCATAATCTATCCTTTGAGCGAAGAGCGCTGGGCCCTGGTGGTCAACGCCGGCATGAGCGGGCCGGTTATCGCCCATCTGAAAAAATTGCCGGGCAGCGAAAAATATGAATGGACTGATTTAGCCGGCCGTCTGGCCAAGCTCGATCTCCAGGGGCCGTCCAGTTTTCGCATTCTCAAGCCACTGGTGGCCGGGGCGGATCAGGTTTTCGAAAAGCTGCCCTATTTCAGTTTCAAGGGCGATTACGATCTTCCTTCATCAACGGTCAGGCTTACGGACGGAACGCCCGTTTTACTGTCCCGAACCGGCTATACCGGAGAATTGGGCTTTGAAATTTTCCTGCCGATCGACCGGGCGGAATCTGTTTGGAACCGGCTTCTGGAAACCGGCGCGGAGCGGGGCCTCATTCCCTGCGGGCTGGCCGCCCGCGACTCCTTGCGGACCGGGGCGGTCTTGCCCTTAAGCCATCAGGATATCGGGGCCTGGCCCTTCATCAACAATCCCTGGCCCTGGGCTTTGCCCCTGGCCGGCGACGGTTCCTTTACCAAGGATTTTAAGGGCCGGGCGGCTTTGAGCGCGGCCCGGGCCACGGCTGATCACACTTTGCCTTTTGTCGGCTTCGACCCCCGCAAGGTCGAGGCGTCAGGCGCCAAAGTAATGCTGGACGGCCGGGAGATCGGCACTGTGCTGACGGTGGTGGCGGATATGGGCCTCGGCCGGGTCGACGGCCGGGTCGTCGGTCTGGCCAGCCCCGATAAACCCGAAGGCTGGAACCCCAAGGGGCTGGTCTGCGGTTTCGTCAAGATTCGGGAGAAGCTTGAACCGGGCACGGTGATTTACTTGAAAGATGACCGCCGCCAATTAAAAGTGGAAATAGCCGGCGACCTCCGCCCGGGCCGGAGCGCCCGTTCACCACTCAAATAAGAAAGAGAGCGTCACATGAAAGAACTGAATGAACTGAATCTGCCTTCCAGCGTCAGGTATCACGACGACCATGAATGGGTCAGCGTTTCCGCCCCTTACCGGCTGGGCATTTCCGATTTCGCCCAGGACGCCCTGGGTGACCTGACTTTTGTGGAAATGCCCGAAGTCGGGACCAGGCTCACTCGAGGCGAGGAATTCGGCACCCTGGAATCCACCAAAAGCGTCAGCCCTTTACTGAGCCCGGTCAACGGCACGGTCAAGGCCGTCAATGAGGAGTTGAACGACAACCCCGGACTGGTCAATTCCGATCCCTACGGGGCGGGCTGGATTATCGAAATTGAGATGAACCCCGGCGAACTGGACGGTCTGATGGACGCGGCGGCTTACAAAGCCCATCTGGAAAGCGAAGGCGGCCACTGAATTGTTAGGGCCCTCGGAGATCCGGGGCAACCTCTTGAACAACTGGAGCGTTATTATGAGATATCTGCCTCATACTTCTGATGATGTCAAGGAAATGCTGTCAGCGGCGGGCGCCGGGAGCCTGGACGATCTCTTCGCCTCCGTCCCCCCGGAAAGCCGCCGGCTGAGCCCCCTGAATTTGCCCGGGCCGCTGACCGAATGGGATTTGCGGGCCAGGCTGGAAAACATGGCCGACGGCGGCGACTGGCAAGTCTTTGTCGGGGCCGGCTCTTACGCCCATCAAGTTCCGGCTTTGGTGCCTTATCTGGCCGGCCGGTCGGAATTCTTGACCGCTTACACCCCCTATCAGCCGGAAATGAGCCAGGGAACTCTTCAGGCTGTTTTTGAATTCCAAACCCTCGTCAGCCGGCTGACCGGCCTTCAGGTCACCAACGCCAGCATGTATGACGGGGCCACCGCCCTGGCCGAAGCCAGCCTGATGGCCCAACGGGTCACGAAAAGAAGCTCCCTGGCCGTCAGCGAACTGGTTCACCCCCACTGGCGGGAGGTCCTGTCGACTTACCTGGCGCCCAGAAAAGACCTGGAGTTGCTGCTGCTCCCGGCCGACGCCGAAGGCCGCACCGACTATTCAGCTCTGGCTTCACTGGAAAAACCGGCCGCCCTGCTGGTCCAGTCGCCGAATTTCCTGGGCGTCATTGAAGATTTAAGCCGGGCGGCCGAGGCTGTTCATCAGGCCGGGGGGCTTCTGGTGGCCGGCTTCTCGGAACCTTTCGCTTACGGCCTGCTGAAGTCGCCGGGCGCCCAAGGGGCGGATATCGCCGTGGGCGACGGCCAGAGCCTGGGCTTGGGCCAGGGCTTCGGCGGCCCCGGTCTGGGGCTGATGAGCGCCAAAAACGATTTGGTTCGCCAAATGCCGGGACGCCTGGTGGGGAGAACCGTCGATAAGAATGGCCGGCCAGGCTTCGTTCTGACTCTGTCCACCCGGGAGCAGCACATCCGCCGCTCCAAGGCGGTCTCCAACATCTGTTCCAACGCCGGGCACTGCGCCCTGACCGCCGCCATGTTCATGGCCGCCATCGGCGGCACCGGATTCCGCGGGATGGCGCGGGCCAATCTGGAACTGGCCGAATATTTGAAAGCCGGCCTGCTCAAAATCGGTTTCAAGCCCTTAAGCCCGGCGCCGACCTTCAACGAGTTCGCCCTGACCGCGCCGGCCGGTTTCGCCCAAAAACACGAAGAGTTGAAAAAGAGCAAGATATTGGCCGGGCTGCCGCTTAGCCGCTGGTATGCGAAATTCAACGGCGCCTGGCTGTTCGGGGTCACTGAAACCAGAACCCGGGCTGATATTGACGCGTTTTTAGCGGAGGTGAAATCATGAGCGGCGAATTCAAAACACCGGGGCAGAGCGGGCTGATTCTCAACGAGAAGCTTTTGTGGGAAAGCGGGCGGAAAGGCCGGTCGGCCATGAGCCCGGTCGTATCGGGGCTCCCCCCGGTTTCTCTGCCGCCTGATTTGGCGGGCGACGGGCCCGACTGGCCGGATCTCTCGGAACAACAGGTGGCCCGCCACTACACGCGCCTGTCCACCTGGAATTTCGGGGTGGACACCGGGACTTACCCTCTGGGCAGCTGCACCATGAAATACAACCCCAAAATC
The DNA here is from genome assembly GCA_031263565.1 of Candidatus Adiutrix sp. Classification (GTDB taxonomy): domain Bacteria; phylum Desulfobacterota; class Desulfarculia; order Adiutricales; family Adiutricaceae; genus Adiutrix. The sequence goes on from JAISFR010000129.1 coordinate 4,066, forward strand.
AACGAGGAAATGGCCAACCTGCCTGGTTTCGTCAAGGCCCACCCTCTGCTGCCGGCCGAAGCGGTGCAGGGAGAACTGCGGCTGATGTATGAACTGGAACAATTTCTGGCTGAAATCGTCGGCCTTAAGGCGGCCAGTCTCCAACCCGGCGCCGGGGCTCACGGCGAATTGTGCGGCATGCTGATGATCGCCGCCTGTCACCGGCATCACGGCCAAAACCGCAGCAAGGTTCTCATGCCCGACACCGCCCACGGCACCAATCCGGCCACGGCGGCCATGTGCGGCTACAGCGAAGTCAAAGTGCCGTTAGGCCCGAAAGGCTTTATGGAATACGCCACTGTCGAGAAGCTGATGACCGACGAAGTGGCCGGGTTGATGGTCACCAATCCGAATACTCTCGGCCTTTTTGAAAGCGAACTGCACCGGATTACGGAAATGATCCACCAGCGCGGCGGGCTGGTCTACGGCGACGGGGCCAACCTCAACGCCATCATGGGGCGGGTCGACCTGGGCCGCCTGGGGGTGGACGTGGTTCACTACAATGTGCACAAAACCCTCTCCACCCCGCACGGCGGCGGCGGCCCCGGCGCCGGCCCGGTGGCGGTGGGGGACCGCCTGTTACCTTATCTTCCCGGTCCCCGGGTGGTGAAGAACGGCGACCGTTACGAATGGAAAGAGGATCTGCCTCTGTCCATTGGCCGCCTGCACGGTTTTCACGGGCAATTTCGGGTGCTGGTCAGAGCCTACGCCTACATCTTGTCGATGGGGCCGGAATTGAAAACCGCCAGCGACCTGGCCGTCCTCAATGCCAATTACATCAAAGAGAAGCTGAAGGACGTCTATGATCTGCCTTTCGATCAGCCCTGCATGCACGAATGCGTCTTCACTAACGCCAAACAGGCGGCGGCCAGGGTCAGCACTCTGGACATCGCCAAGGGCCTGATCGACCTGGGTTTTCATCCGCCCACCATCTATTTCCCCCTGGTGGTCGACTCGGCCATTATGATCGAACCCACGGAAACCGAATCCAAGGAAGATCTGGACGCTTTCATCGCCGCCATGCGGCAGGTGGCCGAAGAAGTTCGGCAGAACCCTGAGACGCTTCATCAGGCGCCGGCCAGAACCTTCCGGAGCCGCCTGGACGAAACGTCGGCCGCACGTCGCCCGATTCTCACCGGCGATATGGGCTGACCGGTGGAAAGGAGCCCCATATGAGTCTCAAGCTGGTCATCATCGGGGCCGGCCCCGGCGGCTATTCGGCCGCCATCCGGGCCCGGCAGTTGGGAGCCGAGGTGCTGCTCGTCGACCGGGGCAGCCCCGGCGGAACCTGCCTTAATCGCGGCTGCATACCTTCTAAAATTATGCGCCGGGCCGCCGATTTGATCAGGGAAACGGCGGCTGGCCCTTCTTTCGGAGTGACGGCCTCCGGCCTCGATTTCGATTTGAAAGTTTTGCGGGAAAAGCAGCGCAAAATCGTGGACGGCCAGGTTCAGGGCCTGACCAGGCATTTCAAGGCTCTGGGCCTCAACCTGGTTCAGGGGACGGCGGTTATTGAGACGCCGGGCGTGGTCAGGGTGAATCATCCGGATGGCCCTTCGGAATATTTCGACTACGACCATCTGCTGATCGCCGCCGGCTCTGAGCCGGTGGCCCTGCCCGGCCTGCCCCTTGACGGTCAAAAAATAATCTCCAGCGACCAGGCTTTGTGGCTGGATGATTTGCCGGAAAGCCTTCTGGTGGTCGGCGGCGGGGTCATCGGTTGCGAGCTGGCTCAAATTTTTCACGATTTCGGGGTCCGGACGGCCATTGTGGAAGCCATGGACCGTCTGCTGCCCCTGCCGGGCCTGGACGAGGAAATATCCAAAGTCTACATGCGGGGCCTGAAAAAGATCAAACTGCCTTTCTTCACCGGCCAGACCCTGGCCGGAGTCGAAGAGGAAGGCGACGCTCTGGCCGTCACCCTCAAACCCTTTAACGGTCAGGGTGAGGCCCGGCAGTTGAAGTTCAGCCGCATCCTGGTCTCCGTCGGCCGCCGCCCGGCCGTCGACGGTCTCGGCCTGGCGGCTCTGGGGGTCACCTTTGACGCCAAAGGCTGGGTGGAGGCCGATGAACGATTCAAGACCAGAGCGCCCAAGGTCTGGGCCATCGGCGACTGCCTGGGGCCGTCGCGGATCATGCTGGCCCATGTGGCCACGGCTGAAGCGCTGTGCGCTGTTGAGAACATCATCGCCGGCCAGGACAAACAAGTCTGCTACGAAAAGACGCCTTCGGCGATTTTCACCGCCCCGGAGATCGGCTGCGTGGGCTTGACCGCCGCCCAGGCCGCTGAACGCTTTCCCGGCAGTCGAAGCCAGGACTTTCTTTTCCGCCAGTTGGGCAAAGCCCAGGCCATGGGCGAAACCGACGGTCTGTTTCGCCTGGTCTCCGCCCCCGACGGCCGGGTCCTGGGCGTCCACATTCTGGGGGCCTCGGCCACCAGCATTTTGGGCGAAGCCGCTCTGGCCGTTTCCAAGGGCTTATCTATCAACGATCTGGCCGAAACCATCCATGCCCATCCGACTCTTCCTGAAGGACTGTGGGAGGCTGCTCTGGCCGCAGCCGACCGGCCGTTACACGGTTAAAGCAGCAGTTATGAGAGACCTGGTTTATTATGAAAGCGGCGGCGCCTGGGCGCCCTACAACTTGGCCCTTGAAGAAGTCCTGGCCGATAGAGTCGGTCAGGGCGCCGTCGGCTGTTTCATGTTGTGGCAGAACTCTCCGGCGGTTATTATCGGCCGTCACCAGAACGCTTTCAGCGAAGTTAATCTGGACGAACTTGCCATGAGGGATTGTGACTTGGTGCGTCGCATGACCGGCGGAGGCGCGGTTTATCACGATCTGGGCAATTTGAACTTCAGCTTCATCCTGCCTTTGAATAACCGCCAAAATCCTGAGCCGGACAAGGTTCTGGAGCCTCTGATCAATTTTATCAGGTCCCTCGGCGCAAGCGTGGCCATGGAAGGACGCAATGACCTCTCCATTCCCGGTCAAGGCAAATTTTCCGGTTTGGCCGGGCGCCGTCTGCCGGGCGGCTGGCAACTCCACGGCACCATCATGTACGATGTCGACGCCGGCGTTCTGGAAAAAGTGCTGCGGGTTGACCCGGACAAATACCGAAGCAAAGGTCTGCCCTCGGTCAGGGCCAGAGTGACCAACCTTAAGCCGCATATTAAAATAAGCCTCGAGGATTTATGGGCCGGCATCAGAGACGCTTATGGCTATCCCTTCAGGCCGATTCCGGATAATATCCAGAAAAGCGCCCACGATCTGGCCGAGAAAAAATACAGCCAAAAATACTGGAACATCGGCCAGTCGCCGCCCGGTGATATCAGGCTGAAACGCCGTTTCCCTTTCGGTTCTCTGGAACTGCATCTGGGCGTCAAAAACAACCAAATAGCCGCGGCCAGGCTAAGCGGGGATTTTCTGACGCTCACTGGCCCTGAGGACCAAAAGCCAATAGAAAAATTAGAAGAAGCCTTGATTAAGCTTCCGGCCGATCAACCGAAATCATGGGCCCAGGCCTGGCTCAATTTTGACATGCGCAATATTTTTTACGGTCAGGTCGACCAGACTGAAATTCAGAAGTGGTTGCGTGGAGATTAGCGGAAAATCTCATTCTCCTGGCCTCTCCGGCCCTGACCCACGCCGCTCTGGCCTGAGGCCGGGGGGTTCCCAGGGCCGCCCCGGCCAGCCCGGCCGTCCCCAGCGCCGCTAATTTCAAAAAATCCCGGCGGCTGGTTTGATTATTATGATCATCACCCATCAGGAACCTCCCCGTCCAAAACGGCCTTGCTGTTATTCCGCCATGACCCGCCCTCAGACAAATAACCCACAAAATATTGTCAAAAATATTCTATTACAATAATTTATTTTATCTATATTAATACGAGGAGATTATCAATATTTCCAGCTAATGTCAATCACAATAATCGGCCCAAAAGGCCCCCGGCAGGCGGCCGAACCGGCGCCTTCAAGGTTGCGGCTTCCGCGTCACCTTCTTTCATTTACAATAATCGCACGATTTCGACGCCGATAATAGCCCAGAGCCTGCATCCCCTCTTGACAAGTGGGTTTTTTCTGTTAATATCGTCAGATAATTACTATTTTAAAAATAGATTTAATGAATATATAGACGGCAGGCGACTTTTGACGCCATTTTTCGGCAACTGACCAATGCGGAGGTATTTTTGGTATGGGCGGCGACAAAATCATTTTGGATGAATTGGCCAAAAGCGTTTTAGAGATGGATGAAGACCTGGCCCAGGAAGCGGCCCAAAGGGCCATCGAGGCGAAAATCGACCCTAAAACCGCTATCGCGGACGGGCTTTCCAAGGGAATGGAGGCGGCCGGGGTCAAGTATGAGGAAGAGGAATACTTCGTGCCGGAATTATTGCTGTGTTCCGATGCCATGTACGCCGGCCTCGATATTTTAAGGCCGCACATCCGCAAAGACAGTAACAAAAAAGGCTGCGCGGTCATCGGAGTGGTCGAGGGCGACACCCACGACATCGGCAAGAACCTGGTCAAGCTGTTCATGGAAACCCACGGCTTCGACATGATCGATCTCGGCCGGGACGTGCTGATTGAAAAGTTCGTGGAAACGGTCAAAAACAACGACGTCCAGGTGGTCTGCATGTCCACCCTGATGACCACCACCATGGCCGGGATGAAAACGGTCATCGAAAGGCTCAAGGAGGAAGGTTTGAGGGACAAGGTCAAGGTGATCATCGGCGGCGCGCCCATCTCCCGGGCTTTTGCCGCGAAAATCGGGGCCGACGCCTATTCCTCCACGGCCACTGAAGCGCCGCTGACCGCCGACGGCCTGGTCTCCGCCTCCGGCGGACCGGCCACTTCAGCCGCCTGATCTCTCGCCTGACCCTGAAAATGAGGTTCGAAGATGATCGAGAGCGGCAGGGCCCCTTACGGCGCTTGCGGCCACCAGGACGGCGGCGGGCTTGACCCGCAACTGGCCGAAGAACTCGGCCTCAGCTTTCCCGGGGCCCATTATGAGCCCGGATCGCTGGCCGCCATGGCCGTTTCCCTGATGAAAAAAAACCGGGGCAGCCTGGCCCTGCTGCCCTTTTGCTGCACCGTGGAAGCGGAGGCCCTGGGGGCGAACATCAATTTGGGCAATGCCGCCATCGGGCCGCGTCCCGGGGATTTCGTCCATCATTCTTTGACCGAATTCATGTCTTCAGGCCGAGAGATCGATCTCGAATCAGGGCGTTTGGCCGCTATCTTAAAGGCCTGCCGAATGCTCGCGGAAGACGGCCATAAAGTCGCGGTGGAGATCAGCGGCCCGTTGAGCATCTTAAGCGGCCTGATGGAACTGTCGCTGGTCGTCAAAGCCTGGCGCAAAGACGAGCGGTTGATGCGCAAGGCCTTTGAATACCTGGGCGGCCTGATCATCAAATATGCCCTGGCCCTGAAAGCCTCCGGCGCCGTGATCGTCAGTTACGCCGATCCGGTCGCCGCGCCGGGAATTATCGGCCCCGGATACTCCCGGGCTCTGGCCGAGATCTTTCTAAGCCGGTTTCTGGGTCAACTTAAAGACGAACTTCAGGGAACGACGATCCACCTTTGCCCCAACACCGCCCGGCTGTTGACGGATTGCGGTCTGGGGCGATGGCGCCCGATCAGTATCAGCCCCGGCCTCGGCTATCAGAACGCTTGTCTGGACTTGGCAGGCCAAGCGGGCTTTTTAGGGCAAGCCTGCCTGAAAAGGCGTAATTACAGCCCCCCCGGCGGACTGATCACCGAACTCACCCTGAGCGATTCAGCTGTCGCCTGAGATCACCGCCGCGTTTGGAGAAACATTCCCATGATGACGGAAAAAGAAAGCATGAATTTTCCGGCTCACAGTCAGGCTATCTAATGACGGACATTATCTGCATCACCGGCTTCCTCGGTTCCGGCAAGACCACTCTCCTGAACAGAATACTGCCGCTCTGTTTGAATCACAAAAAGGTGGCGGTAATTGAAAACGATTTCGGCGATACCGGCATTGACGCCGGCCTGGTGGCCGAAACCGGGGCGGCGGTGCGGGAACTGGCCTCAGGCTGCATCTGCTGTTCGCTGCGGGGGGAGCTTAAGGCGGCTTTGCAAAGCCTCGTCGTCTCTGAAAATCCCGATCTTATATTTATCGAACCTTCGGGCATCAGCCGCAGTTCGGATATCCTGAGCGCTTTGGAGTCGCCGGCGGGCGAAGGTTTGATTTCGATCATCAACGTGGTCAACCTGGTGGACGTCAGCAATTTTGAAGATTATCTCGAAAGTTTCGGCGATTTTTACGGGGACCAGATCAGCTCGGCCCGGACGATCCTGTTCAGCCACCAGCGTGGGCTGTCCCAGGAGCGGCTGGATATGCTGGCCGCCAAGGTCAGCGGGATGAATCCCGGGGCGACCTGCTTTTTATCAGACTGGCTGGAATTGAATCAGGAAACCTTGTGGGATTTCATCAAAGGTTCGGCCGTAACCGCCCCGGAGCAAATTGCCGCCAAGCCCGCTGCCCCCCAGGGCCGGGCCGGAGCCGGCGTTTTTTCTTCCTGGAGCGGCCGGCCTGATCATGCTTTCAACAGGGAAGAACTGGAGTCCATTCTGGATTCTCTGGCCCACGGTCAGGCCGGGCCGATCCTCAGGGCCAAAGGCTTCTGCCGGGCGGCGGACGACTCAGGCTGGCATTTTGATTATCTGACCGGCCACAGCGAAATCAGACCCGTAAATTCGTTCAGCGGCGGGCAGGTGCTGGTGATAGGCCAAATTTTGAATGCCCAAAAACTGACTGAATTGTTCAGGATTTGATTCACTGCGAGCGAATTTTTTTCGCTGGAGGACAACATGCACAAAGACGACCAAATGACGCCCAAACAGAGAATGGCCGCCTTCACGGCCGGCCGGGAAGTTGACCGCATCCCCATCATGCCCTTTATGGGCACCATTTCCGCACGCATCGCCGGAATGAATTTGAGGGAAATGAGAAGCGGCCCCAAGACCGAGGCTGAATCGCAATTGGCCGGCTATCGCCGCCTGGGCCACGACTGCCTGATCAGCGACTATGGCCTGCACGGCATCGGCATCGCTTTGGGCAGCAGGGTCAACAACCCCGAACACGGGGTCATCGCCATCCAGGAATACGTTCTGGACGATCTCAATAAGATTGATGAACTGGATCGGGAAAAGGTCAAGCGAAAAAACGATCCCAAGCTGACCCGTCATTACGCGGCCGCCGAAATCATGCTGAAAGAAGCCGGTGAAGAGTGCGGGCTGAACGTCAACCTGACCGGACCGTTCACCGCCGCCGCCAGCATTTATCCCACGGATAAGCTTCTGCGGGCCCTGGTCAAAGACCCGGAAAATGTGCACCGCCTGCTCCGCTTCTGCACGGACTGCCTGAAAACAGTCTGCCGCGAATATCTGGATCTCGGGGTGGGCTTCACCATCTGCGACCCTATAGCCTCCGGCACCATGATGAAGAGGCAGAACTACCTTGATTTCGTCTACCCCTACACCAAAGAGCTGGTCGACGATCTTCACGGATTGGGCGCTTCAGCCGGTTATCACATCTGCGGCAACACCAGCAAAATCATTGAACCCATGGTCGACACCGGCGTGGACATGCTGAGCCTCGACAATGCGGTGGATATGGAACTGGCCAAGCAAAAAGTCGGCGACCGCATCTGTATCGTCGGCAACGTCGACCCCACCGGAGTGATGATGCTGGGCGAGGCTTCGAATATTGACGAAGCCGTCAAAAGCTGTTTCAGCAAAGCCGCCGACAGCCCCTGCGGCTTCATGCTGGCCACCGGTTGCGATGTCCCTTATGACGCGCCCCTGGAAAACCTCGATCACTTTATGGCCGCCGGACGCAAATACGGCCAGTGGCCTTTGGATGAAGCCCGTTATCATTAATTGATTTATTGGCTGTTGGCGCCTTATATTCCGATGGATTGCCAAAAACGCGGCCGCTGTGTTAAACTGAAATCGTTTCCCGTTCCAGATCTTTCAGTTGAGACCCCCGGGCCGGCTTTCAGCCCGGCGCCGCCTGAACGCCAAAATAAATCCGCCGCGGAAGGAGAGGTTATGGACATCGGCATCACCATCTTCAATCACATTCTCTTGAACCAGAAACTCAACCCGGGCGCCAGCGGGGCCTTTACCCGCCTTTTGATGGCCATCGTGGTGGCCGCCAAACTGGTGCAGCGGGACGTGGCCAAGGCCGGGCTGGCCGACGTGCTGGGCCGGGCCGGCAACATCAACGTCCAGGGCGAAGAGGTGCAGAAGCTGGACGAAATCGCCAACCAGGTCTTAAAGCGCCTCCTGTCCTCCACCGGCGAAGTCTGCACCCTGATCTCCGAGGAAGAGGCCGACCTGATCGAAATCCCCCGGCAGTATAACCGGGGCAATTACCTGGTGCACTTCGACCCCCTGGACGGCAGCTCCAACATCGACGCCAACGTCTCCATCGGCACCATCTTCTCCATCTACCGGCGGGTCACCCCCCCGGAAATGGACGCCGGCCTCAAAGACGCCCTCCAGCCGGGGCTCAGGCAGGTGGCCGCCGGCTACATCATCTACGGCTCCTCCTGCATGCTGGTCTACTCCACCGGCTCGGGGGTCCACGGCTTCACCATGGACCCCAGCGTGGGCGAATTCATCCTCTCCCACCCCAATATCCAGGTTCCCAAAAAGGGCAAAATCTATTCGGCCAACGAAGCCAATTACTGTTACTGGGACCAGGGCACCCGCGACTACATCGACTGGCTGAAAGACCCCCACGCCGGGCACGTCAAGCCGTACACCAGCCGCTACATCGGCTCCCTGGTGGCCGACTTCCACCGCAACCTCTTATACGGCGGCATATTCCTCTACCCGGCCGACATGCGCGACCCCCTGAAGCCCAAAGGCAAACTGCGCCTGATGTGCGAGGCCAACCCCATGAGCTTCATCATCGAGCAGGCCGGCGGCCTGGCCACCACCGGCGGCGAGCGCATCCTGGAAATCCAGCCCACGGAACTCCACCAGCGGGTGCCGCTGATCATCGGCTCGGCCGAAGACGTCCAGATCTATCAGGATTTTGTGGCCAAGGCCAACGCCCGATGAAACAGGCCCCGGGGCCCGGGGAGCAAAAAATCCAAAGCCGCCCCCGGGCCACAATCCGAGGGCGGCTTTTCCAGAGGCCCCTGGCCGGCCCTGCTCAAAGGCCGGCGACTTCTTCCCTGGACCTCTTCCGCACCGCGGTGCGGGCCGCGGAGCGGATCTTGGGGATGAGGACCTTCTTGACCGTCTCCAGTCCGCCGTAGAGATTGAGGCTTTCCTTGTCGATGACGTCCACCGCCCCGATTTTATCGCTGCGGAGTTCGGCCTGGCTGCCGCTCTTGGCGATGGTCGAGCAGATGATGACCGGCACGGGTTGATAGACCATCAGCTTCTTCAGGAAGGTGACCCCGTCCATCTTGGGCATGATGATGTCCAGGGTGATGACGTCCGGCCCCAGTTCCAGGAGCATTTCCCGGGCCTCGAAGGCGTCCCTGGCCTGGCCGACCACCATCAGGTCCGGCTCGTCGGCCATGGCCTTGGCCAGGAGATTGCGGACAATGGCCGAGTCGTCGACGATGAGCACCTTGATGCGGCGGCCGGCGGCGGCCGGGGCGGAGACCGGGGCGGCGGCGGCGGCGGGCCGGGCGGAAATCGGGGCGGCGGCGGCGCTGAAGCGGTCTTTCTCTTCCCTGGCGATGAGCGAGCCGGCCATATTGCTGGGACTCATGGGCACGACCTGGATTTTGTTGTCCCAGTTCTGATAGTGGAGTTTGAGGCCGGCCGTGCCGCCCACCTGCTCCCGGACGACGCGAAGGCCGTTCTTCTTCAGCATTTCCCGGGCCAGGGCGATGTTGCGCTCGCCGATCTGCTCGCCGCGGCCGATATTGCCGACCACGTTGGCCCCGCCGAAGATCATGCCTTCGACCCCGGCCAGGGAGCCGCAGGCCCGCTCCATGAACTGCAAAAGCAAGCTGATGGCGTAATCGCCGTATTTGCCGCTTCTGGCCCCGGCCGGACCGTTGGTCAGCATATAGTGGTTCATGCCGCCGAAGCGATGCCGGGGGGAGTAGAGGCAGACGGAGACGCAGGAGCCCAGCAGGGTGGAAATGATATGGGGCTGCTTGGAGACCAGATATTCCCCGGGCAGTAAAAATACGCGGTTAACTTCTTCGGCCATCGGCGTCCTCCGCTGCGCAACCAAGATAATGACCGGGGGTTCAGCCCAGGCCGAAAGCCAGATTGACCACTCCCCCGGCATCCAGCACCAGGCCCAGGCCGCCGTCGCCCAAGAGGGCGCTGCCGGACAGGAAGCTCAGGCGCTTGAACTGGGCGCCCAGTTCCTTGACCACCACCTGCTGCTGGCCCATGACCGCGTCCACCAAAAGGGCGTAACGCCCCACCGGGGTCTCCACCATGACCACCAGACCGTCTTCGGGCCGGCTGTGCTGGGGCTCGAGGTTGAAAATTTCATAAAGCTTGATCAGGGGGGTGATGGAGCCCCGCCGGTTCAAGACCAGGCCCCGGCCCTCGACTGTGGAAAGTTCCTCGGGCATGGGCCGCAAAGATTCCAGGATCTCATCGAGGGAAATGATGAAATTGGCCTGCCCCACCCGCACGTGCAGGGCCTTGATCACCTGGAGGGTCACCGACAGGGGGATCTTCAAAGTAATGGCCGTGCCCTGGCCGACGACGGAGTCGATATTGATGGACCCGTTGAGGGCGCTGATGTTGGTGCGCACCACATCCATGCCCACCCCCCGGCCGGAAACGTCGGTGATGGTCCTGGCCGTGGAAAAGCCGGCCCCGAAGATGAGGCCGATGGCTTCTTTCTCGGTCAGGGCCGCGGCCTGGGTTTCGCTCAGGTAGCCCTTTTCCACGGCCACGGCCCGCATCTTGTCGGGGTCGATGCCCCGGCCGTCATCCTCCACCACCAGATAGAAGTATTCCTTGTCGGCCGAGGCCGAAACCTTCAGAAGACATTCCTCGTTCTTGCCCTGGGCGGTCCGGTCCCCGGCCGCTTCAAAGCCGTGGTCCAGGGAATTGCGGACCACGTGGACCAGGGGGGCTTCCAGGCTCTCGGCAATGCTCTTGTCCAACTGCACTTCCTGGCCTTCCAGCTGCACCCGGACTTTCTTGCCCAACTGGTGCGACAGCTCCCGGGCCATCATGTTGACCTTCTGCAGAATGCCCTTGATGGGCACCCGGCGGATCTCCATCAGGCTTTCCTGAAGCTCGTCGGAAAGTTCCCGGAAAGCCTGGTTGGCGTTTTTGAAGGCCCGCACGGTGTTGGGGTTGACCTTGTCCTGTTCGATCATTTTCTGAAGGTAATTGAAAGTCTCGGCGGTGACGATCAGTTCGCCCACGTAGCTCATGAAGCCGTCGACTTTTTCCTCGGAAATGCGCATGGTCTTGGATTCCCGCTGCGGGTCGCCGCCCTTCTGGGCGCCGTTGCCGGAAGAAGCCGGGGCGCCGGCCTCGCCGGGGGCTTCGCCGGCCGCGGCTTCGTCTTTCGGAAGCCCGCCGGCCCCGGCCTCCGGGTAAGCCAGGTCCAGGGTCTCCAGGAAAGCCTGATACTTGTTCCTCAAAAGGCCCGTGAGCACCGGGTCGAAATCCAGCCCGCTGTCACGGATGGCCGTGAAATCTTCCTCGGCCTCGTCGAGCGGCTTCTTGGGCCCGTCCCAGCCGTTCTCGGCGACCAGGGCCTGGAGGGCCTGGAGGTCGGCGCCATAGGCCCGGGGGTCGAAGTGCTCGCTTTTAATGTTGCCCAGGGCGCTCAAAGCCGGGCCGCTGAGATCCACCCCCAGGAAGCTGACCCCCGCCGGGTCGGGCTTATCGGCCCCGGCGGCGCCCTCCGGGGCCGGGCTCTTCAGCTCCAGGGGCAGGCGGCTGATCATCTCCATGATCTCTTCGACGATCTGGCTGGGGTCGCGGGGGTTTTCCAGGGCGTCCATCAAAAGGGCCTTGATCTTCCGGCAGGCCCCCTCGAAATCGGCGGCGCCGCCCCCGGCCCCGCCCCCGCCGCCGGTGGCCGCCATCCAGGCCACCAGGTCGGCCTGAAATTCGGCTTCGTCCGGGGTCAGCTCGGGGCTCAGGTTGCCGGCCGCCAGCCTCTCAAACATGGCCTTGAGGTGGTTGCCGGCCAGAAAAAGATATTCGATGGCCCGGCTGTCGGCCGTGCGGGTCTGGTGGCGGATGTCGTCAAGCAGATTTTCCAGCTTGTGGGCGAAATCCTTGATGTGGGTCAGCCCGAAAAAGGCGCTGGAACCTTTGAGGGTGTGGGCGGCCCGAAAAACCGGATTAATGGTCTCGATGACCTTGGGGTCTTCCTCGAAGGCGGTCAGGCTGGCGGTGTACTCTTCCAGAAGTTCCGCGGCTTCGGTGATGAAGTCTTGAAGCAGTCCCGGGTCCAGTTCCATTTCCGACATGGTGCATCCTTAGTTATTTATTGACAGAGCCCGGGTGGGCCCGGTCACCCCCCCAAGGGGAGCCTCGTCCGGCCCGGAGGCCCGAAAAGGGGAAAAGTCTCCGGCCCCAGGCCGCAGGTTTTTTCACTCTTATTATTCTAAGGCATGCCAGGAAAAACCGCAAGTTAAAAGAATAACTGCGGCCGCCGCCCAAATTAATTCTTGACAAATGCCCTTCCCAATATTAATAATATAAAGTTAAAGTTCTGAAAATGGCTTCGGCCATTCACGCCACACGCCGAAACCGCGTTCCCAAGGTGCCGGGCTTCCCGGTCTGACGAACTTCCCAAAGCGGGCGGCGGAGGATACAACCTGAAAGGATTATCGACCTATGTCTCAGATCAGCATGAAGCAACTGCTGGAAGCCGGGGTCCACTTCGGGCACCAGACCCGCCGCTGGAACCCCAAGATGAAGCCCTACATTTTCGGGGCCAGGAACGGCATCTACATCATCGACCTTCAGAAGACGGTGCAGCTCTTCAAAACCGCCTACAGTTTCCTGGCCGACACCGTGGCTTCGGGCCGCAGCGTTCTTTTCGTGGGCACCAAGAAGCAGGCCGCCGACGCCATTCAGGAAGAGGCCAACCGGGCCGGCATGTTCTTCATCAATTCCCGCTGGCTGGGCGGCACCCTGACCAACTTCGTCACCATCAAGAAGAGCATCGACCGCCTGAAAAAACTGGAGAGGATGAAGGCCGACGGCACCATCAACCTCTATCATAAAAAAGAGATCATCGGCTTTGAGCACCAGATGGTCAAGCTCAAGGCCAACCTCGGCGGCATCAAGGAAATGGACCGCCTGCCCGGCGCCATCTTCGTCATCGACCCCCGCCGGGAAAACATCGCCACCGCCGAAGCCCGCCGCCTGGGCGTCCCCGTGGTGGCCGTGGTGGACACCAACTGCGACCCCGATGAAGTGGATTACATCATTCCCGGCAATGACGACGCCATCCGGGCCATCAAGCTGATGGCCTCCAAAATGGCCGACGCCTGCCTCGAAGGCCGGGCCCGCTGGGAAGAGATGGCCCGCGGCGGCGCCGGAGTCCCGGACAAGGACGAAACGGAGGAAGCCGAAGAGCGCGGCGAAGCCGCCGACTTCGCCGAAATCCAGGAAAGCGCCCCCGCCCCCGCCGACCAGGACTGAGCCGGGACAGCAATACTCAAAGTAGGCCCGATTATAAAAATAGCCGGTCGCCCCGGAGAGGGCGACGGAGCGGAGCGACCGGTCCGGTCGGCCAATCCGTCCCCTGCCGGGCAGAAATCGCCCTTTTTGCCCGGCTGCGACCAGAGCACTTGAAGATGGAAAGCTACTTTGAGCATTGCTGAACCGGGACCAATGAGGAGCATATAATATGGAAATCAGCGCAAAATTAGTTAAAGAGCTTCGCGACAAAACCAACGCCGGCATGCTGGACTGCAAAAAGGCCCTGGCCGAAAGCGGGGGCGATCTGGAAAAGGCCGTCGACTGGCTTCGGCAGAAAGGCCTGATGACCGCCCGCAAGCGGGCCGGCCGGGCCACCAAGGAAGGCCTCATCGTGGCCGGGGTCAGCCCGGATCTTAAGAGGGGCGCTCTGCTGGAACTGAACTGCGAAACAGATTTCGTGGCCAAGAACGAAGCTTTTCAGAAGCTGGCCGCGGACCTCATCGACCTGTTGCTGACCTCCCCCGAGGTTCCGGCCAAGGTCGGGGACCTTCTGGCCCGGCCCCTGAATTCCGGCGCCGGCAGCGTCGACGACCGCCTCAAGGCCCTGGTCGGCACCATCGGCGAGAACATGAACCTGCGCCGTTTCGTGGTCGCCCAGGCCCGGGACCGGGCTTTCATGCACAGCTATATCCACGGCCCGGGCCGGCTGGGCGTGCTGGTCGAGCTGGAGGCCGAAAAGCCCGGCCCGGCCGCCGAGGAACTGGCCCACAACCTGGCCCTGCACATCGCCGCGGCCAACCCGATGGCCCTGAGCCCCGAAGAGGTGCCGGCGGACAGCCTGGAGCGGGAAAAGAACATCTTCCGGGCCAAGCTGGCCGAAAGCGGCAAACCTGAAAATATGTGGGACAAGATCATGGCCGGCCAGATCAACAAGTTCTACTCGGAAGTGGTCCTGACGCAGCAGGCCTACGTCAGGGACGCCAGCGGCCGAACCAGCATCGCCCAGTTGCTGAAGGAGTCGGCGGCCGCCTGCGGCCGGGTGGCCGTCAAGTCTTTCCACCGCTTCCAACTGGGCGACGAACTGCCCGGCGAAAACAGCGGCGGGGAAGAATAGAGAACAGCCGGCGGCCCCAATCGGGACCGCCGGTTTTTTTCGGAGCGATCCGGCGGGAAGAGGCGCGGGGCATGAACGGCTACAAATACCAGACCATTTTGCTGAAACTGTCCGGCGAGGCCCTCCAGGGCCGGCAGGGTTTCGGTCTCTGCCCGGATACCCTGGAAGGCATCGCCGCCCAGGTGGCCGAAGTGGCCCAGGCCGGGGTCCGGATAGGCCTGGTCATCGGCGGGGGCAATATTTTTCGCGGCCAGGCCCTGGCCGAACGGGGCATGGGCCGGGTCACCGGCGACCACATGGGCATGCTGGCCACGGTCATCAACGCCCTGGCCATGCAGGACGCCCTGGAGCGCCAGGGGCTGGCCACCCGGGTCCAGAGCGCCATCAGCATGTACCAGATCAGCGAGCCCTTCATCCGCCGAAAGGCCATCCGCCACCTGGAAAAGGGCCGGGTGGTCATCTTCGCCAGCGGCACCGGCAACCCCTATTTCACCACCGACACCGCGGCCGTCCTGAGGGCCAGCGAAATCGGGGCCGAAATAATTCTCAAGGCCACCAATGTCGACGGCATTTACGACCGCGACCCCCGGAAACACGCCGACGCGGTTCTGCATTCCACCCTGACCTATATGGGCGCCATCCGGGACCGGCTGGAGGTCATGGACGCCACCGCCTTTTCCCTGGCCATGGAAAACCGCATTCCGCTTCTGGTCTTCAACCTCTTCCAGGCCGGCAACATCAAGCGGGCCCTTAAGGGCGAGGCGGTGGGCACCCTGGTCACCGAATGACGGCCGCTTATTTTCCGCGGATCTGAGCCCTCATTAAAAAAATAGACAACCTTATATCCATAACCTCATCTCCAGACCGACAAGGGGGAACGATCATGAGCCTGGTAGACGACATTTACGGAGACCTCAGGGACCGCATGGACAAGACCGTGCAGGCGCTGGTCAGGAGTTTCACCAAGATCCGCACCGGGCGGGCCACCCCGGCCCTCCTGGACGGCCTGTCCGCCGACTATTACGGCACGGCCACGGCCCTGACCCAGATGGCCTCCATCACCGCCCCCGAGCCCCGCCTGCTGATGATCCAGCCCTGGGACGCCCAGGCCATGGGCGAAATCGAAAAAGCCATTTTGAAGTCCGAACTGGGCCTGACCCCGCAGAATGACGGCAAGGTCATCCGCATCAGCATCCCCACCCTGACCCGGGAACGCCGCAAGGAGCTGTCCAGGCTGGTCAGGAAAAACGCCGAAGAGGCCAAGGTGGCCCTGCGCAACATCCGCCGCGAGGCCAACGAAATGCTCAAAGACCTGAAAAAGGAAAAGGAAATCAGCGAAGACGGGCAGAAAAAAGCTGAAGAGCAGGTGCAGAAGATCACCGACGACTTCGTCAAGCAGGCCGAGGCGGCGGCGGCGGCCAAAGAGAAGGAAATCATGGAATTCTGAGGGGCGGACCCCGGCAGACCCTCAGTGAAAGCCCGGTTCCGCCGGGCTTTCACCGTTTATTCCCCGACTGCCTACCGGCGGGACCAGCGGGCGATGACGCCTTTCAGTTGCTGGAGCTTGAAGGGCTTGGCTATGTAGTCGTTCATGCCGGCTTCCAGGCATTTGTCACGGTCGCCGGCCATGGCGTGGG
>JAISFR010000028.1 GCA_031263565.1 Candidatus Adiutrix sp.
GGGTTTTTCCCTAAAATCTTCGGCCTCGCTCAAGGCCGCGATCAGTTCCTGGTTTTTGGCCGATGCGGCCAACGCCTCTTTTTCAGCATCAGTCAATTGCTCGAAAAACCATCTGGCCGATTCAAATCCGACTTTTTTGCGCTCCTGGTCGATGGTTATCAGGTGATAGCTTGACTCCAGAGCCACCAGGAGGCACGGCCCGCCGATATGTTCCTTGATATACAGGGCGTTGCGGATGCTGGCGATATCGTCGTCCCGGGCGTGAACCAAGAGGGCCGGGGTCTCTAGTTCGGCCAGGCCGGCCTTCACCAGGTCCACCAGCCGCCTCAATTCCCCCAGGGAGCGGCCGGGAGTGCCGGCGAAACCGGCCGCCGAGGGATCACCGCTCATCATTTGAGCATGAACCCTTTCCCGCAATTTTTCGTTTTTCAGGCCGTAGGGATAGTTTTCCTCAACGCGGCAGCGCTTGCCGATGACCGGCAGCCGCAACATCAGCGGCAAGAGAAAGATGATCTTGGGTAGGCTCCAGCCATCCAAGCTCAGGGTGGTGGAATAGAGGCCCAGACCTCGAACCTGAGCCGGGTGTCTTTGGGCCAGATACAAGCTCAGAACGGCCCCGGCCGATATCCCGCCCACAAAAACGGCCTCCACTTGCCGGGAGAAAGCCTGCCAGGCCGTCTCAACGCTGGCGTACCAGTCCCGCCAGCCGGTTTTCAGCAGTTCGGCCTCCGACTGGCAATGCCCGGCCAGAAGGGGGCAGAACACGGTGAAGCCATAACTGTTCAAGTCCTTGGCAATGGCCGACAGTTCCGTGGGCGTGCCGGTCAGGCCGTGTATCAGCAGGACGCCGATGGGGCCGCCGGGGAACAGCGGCCCCAGTTTAGCCAGTTCCTCCATGGGTAGTCCTTTATTTAGTCACCCGCCGCAGAATTTCATCCAGCAGGCGGAATCCCAGATCAACCTCTTCCCTGGTGATCTCCAGGGACGGAGCGAAGGTGATGACGTTTTTATAATAGCCGCCGATATCCAGCACCAGGCCGTATTTGCGGCCGTCCACTTCGATGTCGCCTCGGATGCCTTCATCCACAATGCGGTCCATCATGGCCTTGTCCGGGGTGAAGCCGTCTTCGGCGCAGATTTCGGCCCTCAGAGCCAGGCCCAGCCCGTCCACGTCACCGATGATGGCGTATTTCTTCTTCAGCTCTTTCAGCCCTTCAAGGAAATAGCGGCCACTTTCTTTGACTTTGCTTTCATAGTCTATTTCCTGGAGCATTCGCACCGTTTCCAGGGCCACGGCCGTGCCCAGGGGGTTGCTGGCAAAGGTCGAATGGGTGGAGCCGCAGGGGAAGATTTCGGGCTTGATCATCTCCTCTTTAGCCCAGAGGCCGGCCAGAGGGTTCAGGCCGTTGGTCATGGCCTTGCCGAAGACCAGGACGTCCGGGCTGACGCCGAAATTTTCCAAGCCCCAGAATTTACCGGTGCGGTAAAAACCCATCTGGATTTCATCATCCACCAGAAGTATTTTATGCTTTTCCAGAACGCGTTTCAAGGCCGGGAAATAGCCCGCCGGCGGGATGACGTAGCCGCCGGTGCCCTGAATGCACTCCACGTAGAAGGCCGCATATTCCGCGTCGTGGGCCTTGGGGTCCCACAGGCCGTAATACTCGGTTTCAAACAGACGTTCAAACTGGCGGACACAGAAAAGCCCGCAGGAGTCGCGGCGCATCTGATAGGGGCAGCGGAAGCAGTAGGGAAAGGGAATGAACATGCCTCGGTCGCCGAAGTGGCCGTAGCGGCGGCGATAGCGATAGGACGAAGTGATGCAGGAGGCCCCCAGGGTCCGGCCGTGATAGCCGCCCTCGAAGGACAGCATGAAGCTTTTGCCTCCGCGGAAGTTGCGCACCAGCTTGAGGGAATCCTCCACCGCCTGGGAACCGCCGACGTTGAAATGAACCCGGCCCTTGACCTGATGATGGTCTTCCATATGGCGGCAGAGGGCGGTGGCCAGTTCGATCTTTTCCCGGTGAAGATATTGCGAAGCCAGTTGCGGCAGGGCGTCTATCTGTCGCTTCAGGGTGTTGTTCAGGCGCTGGTTGCCGTAGCCGAAATTGACCGCCGAGTACCACATCTGCAAATCCAGGTAGGGAGTGTCGGCCGCGTCATATAAAAAAGAGCCTTCGCAGCGGGAGAAAATTTTGGGCGGGTCGAGGTAGTGAACCGTGTCACCGTAGGAACAATATTTGGCTTCCGCTTCCAGAAGAGCCTTTTCATCATAGTGCTCGGCAGTCATTATTTCTCCGGGGAGGCGGCCGACAGCGCTTGGCGCCGGGCCTGATGGCGAGAGTCTTGGTCAAGGCCGGGAACTTTGCCCGAGCCGTCTTCAAAAAGAGTGATGATATCGAAAAAATCGCCGAAGCTTTTATAAGGCCGCCCCTTTTCCCGGCAGTGGCTCTCAAGGGGCATTCCCCGCCGGACTATAACCAGGCCGGCCTGGTCGGACAGGCAAATGTCCGACCGGCCGTCGCCGATTAAAATTATCCGACGGCCGCTCTCCGCCGCCACGGCGCACTTGCAGACCCCGGAGCCGCAGGTCGAACGGCTGTGAGGAAATTCCAACTCAAAGCCGTCGCCGGTCATCATCAGGCGATTGGCCGTCACCGAAATTTCCGAGAAACCATGATTGGACAAAACCCGGCGAATCACATAGTCGAGACCGTCACTGACTATGCGCGGCCGAAGATCGCGCTTTTCAGCAAATAGCATGAATTCCGCAAACCCATCGGTAAGAGGAATTTCATCTATCAAGGCGTTCAGGGACTTTTCATCCGTTCTCAACAGGCCGACCTGCCGGTACATGCACTCGCGGGAGCTTATCTGGCCGGATACCCATTGCGCTTCGACCTCCTCCCATTGGGGCAAGGCAAAACGCGCCAAAACCAAATCGGTGCTGTCCACTGGCGTGACGGTTCCGTCAAAGTCGCATATAATGCTGCAGGAACTATATAAAGTCATGGTCTGTCCGCGGTTTGATGATTCCTGGCCTAAAAATGCTTCTATACCGGAGTTCCTGACGCCGCGCCAAGTCGCTCAGGTCTACCCAATCCGGGCAATCTTCTATGATTCTGGAAAATTTATAACGGCTGATCATCTGTTTCGCCTGGAATAAAACTTATGCGG
The DNA here is from genome assembly GCA_031263565.1 of Candidatus Adiutrix sp. GTDB lineage: Bacteria > Desulfobacterota > Desulfarculia > Adiutricales > Adiutricaceae > Adiutrix. The sequence continues at coordinate 3,178 of JAISFR010000028.1, forward strand.
GCCTGAACAGCACGTCATCATATTACTATATCGCCGCCGAACCTGAAAGCTGATTTTTTCGGGCCGGGCCAGATCAGGGGCTGTAGGGCCAGGCTTTGATCTTCAATTAACATATTGATATTATTATAATAATTATGAACATTGAAACGCAAAGCAACGCGGCGCGTCGGCATCATACTGGCGCCGCCTTCATCTTTTATCATCATAATAAATGCCGGGTTCGCCTGGTAAAAAGCGCGCCCCGGCCTTTATAAAAAACAGGGATTACAGAATAACGGCAGTATCCTCAAAGCTCAGGCGCGGCCCGCGCGGATAATAACCGTTTTCCGCGCCGTAGCCCAGGTTGATCAAAAAATTGGACTTGTAGCGGCCGTCGGGGAAAAATTCGGCGTCTACCTGGCCGTTGTCAAAGCCGCTCATGGGGCCGCAGTCCAGACCCAGGGCCCGGGCGGCCAGAATAAAATAAGCGCCCTGGAGGCTCCCGTTGCGGAAGGCGGCCGTCCGGGCCGACTCGGGGTCGTCGACAAAGGGCTTTTGGGCGTCATAGGCCAGCCACTGTTCTGGCAGATGCTCGTAAAAGCGGCTGTCTGAAGCCACAATCACCGTAGCCGGGGCGGCTTCCACTTTGGCCACATTGCCCGGCAAGAGGGCCGGGACAAGGCGGGCCTTGGCGGCCTTCGACTTGAGAAAAACATAACGGCCCGGCTGGCAGTTGACCGCGGTGGGGCCCCACTTCATAAGTTCGTAAATGCGCCGCAAGGTCTCGTCCTCCACCGGGCGTTCGGTGAATTTGTTGTAGGTGCGGGCCGCCAGAAAAAGCTGATCCAGGGTTTTCCCCTCCAATTCCTTCATCAGATATCCTCCCAAGACGCGCATAAATAAATCGGAAAGCTCTTAAAACCAATTCTTCTTGGCAAACAGAACGCTGACCGCCAGCATCAGACCCAGGCAGAGCCCCAATAGCAGCCAGAAAACCCCCGGCTGTCCGGCCAGCGGCAGGTCAACGTTCATGCCGTAAAGGCCGGCAATGATGCCCGGCACCATCAGGACAATGGTCACCCCGGCCATGAACTTCATAATCTTGTTGAGGTTGTTGGATATGATGCTGCCGAAGGCGTCGCTCATGCTCGACAGGGTCTGCCCGAAAATTTCGGCCATGAAGACGGCCTGCTGATTTTCCGTCACGGCGTCATCGAGAATGTCTTTCTCGTCTTTGCTGAGATCCAGGCCAAAAGGCCGGTCCTGACGGAATTTGTCCATCAGGACGTGGTTGGATTTCAGAGCCAGGGTGATGTCGATCAAGGCTTTCTCTATATCCAGAAGCACCAGGAGGGCCTCGTTGGCCGGAGAACGGCGCAGACGGGCTTCAGCTTCCCCGGCCAGGTCCTCCAGGCGCTCCAGCTTCAGGATGTAACCGGTGCCGGCGGCGTGGAAGAGGGCGAAGGCCAGACGGACGCAGTTCCAGTTCCGCTCACGCTGAAACAGGAGCTGCAGATGATCCCGCACCAGACCTCCCCGGCGGCAGACGGTGATGATCAGGCCCGGGCTGATGACAATGCCCACCGGCACGGTGGAAAAACGGTGGGCCTCGCCCGTCTGGTTCTCCACCGGAAGACGCACTACAACTAAAAGGGAGAGGCCGTCCTGATCCACCCGGGGACGTTCCTTGGGGTCCAGGGGATCGGTCAAAATCCAGCCCGGCAGGTGGTGCTCGTCGGCGGTCCGGCTCAATTCTCCGGCTTCCGGGTCGCTCAGATCTATCCAATCCGGGCTTTCATCATCCGGGCAATCTTCTATGACTCTGGAAAATTTATAACGGCTGATCATCTGTTTCGCCTGAAATAAAACTTATGCGGGCCTGAACAGCACGTCCTCATATTACTATATCGCCGCCAAACCTGGAAGCTGATTTTTTCGGGCGGGCCAGATAAGGATCAGTTCAGAAACAATTTGTACGTTTTTCCGGCCAGGCGTTCTCGCTTTGGCCTGATTGTTAGCGGCCAAAACGAGAACAACGCAGCCAGGAGAATGTACAAGTTATTTATGAGCTGATCCTAAGGGGCACTGCGGCCAGGCTTTTGGTCTTCAGTTAATATGTTGATATTATTATAATAAATTGGAAG
>JAISFR010000079.1 GCA_031263565.1 Candidatus Adiutrix sp.
CCTGGTCGGGTGTTCCTTATAGCGGATGCCCCGGCCGGCTGTAATCCAGACTTCTTTTTTCCTGCTGTCCATTGCTTTGATCTTTGCCCCTAACGTACTACTAATTTGATTCACATATAGTGCCGCCCCATGATGAAGCCTTAAATTTTTATAACATAACACGTTGAAATAATGCAATAAGAAATGAATTGCGATTCAAAGAGTGAAGCTCCATGACAGGGCATGTAAGGTCAATTATAGATTGGCATATGCGGGAGGTTTGGCGCGAGTTGCTGTTCAGCAATGTCACAATCAAGTCATATGACATAATGCAAAAAGCCCCTCACATTAGGAGTGAAGGGCTTGATTTTCAAGCAGAAAATAAATGTTTGATTTTTCCGCCTATGTCATAATCAGGTCAGGGTGACATGTCATAGTGGCCTCTATTCGTCACCGTTGTAACACGTACGTTCTGCTGTCCTGATACCCTGCATTTCTCTTTTGGCCGCTTGATCCACTTTCCGTTGGGAGGCAAAACTATAAAGAGCGATTGCGTTTTCTCTGCCGGGGTAGCCGTTAGGGGCTCTCTTTCCATTATTGGCTTCCCATCGATAAATAGTCCTTGCTCCTTTCAGGCCTGAAACCTCGGCCGCTTCTATGGCGGAGAGAGCCCCCCTCTTTTGCCTTTTCGGTTTCTCAGCCGGAGTACCGTCGCGGGCGGTTGCCTGTCCACCTTTGGCGGCCTTTTCGGCCTCTATCCGGGCCTCTTGCTTCCACTTCAGGTCAGCCTCGGTTTTGGCCGGCTTGGATTCATCTTCGGCCACGACCTGATCCGGCCTGTTAGCTGAGGCACTGGCTGCTTCCGAATTTTGGCCATTTTGGCCTGAAGCAATAGCTTCTTCAAATACATGCCTGGTAAGCCCCTGGATTTCATAGATCAAGGGATAACCGTTTTCGTGAAGCCAAATTATGGCCTGAGTTCGGTTAATAAGCGACAGAGCCAGGAAGCACCCTCGTGCGACAAACATAACGTTGTTGGCGAATATCGCTTTCATATCATCAATAAAATTAACCTCAGAAGTCCAGGTTGACTGTGCAGCCTGAGCGATCTCTGGTCCTAAAAATTGGTTGAATAAATTTGATAATGTGCCTTCCCACGCGTTATACGCGCCGACGCCGTCCCAGCCTTTAGCCGAACATGCGGCGAGGTGCAGCGAACAGAGCCGCCATAAGCTTTTATTTAGTTCCCTTTTTAAATCACCTCCTCCCGGATTGTAAAGCCTTCCGGCGTCAGCGGCCACTATTTGGGCCTGGACTGACGCCACGTCATAATTCATACCCATGAACGGGCCGCTGATTCGGCTGATATCATGGCTGATGCCCCTTACAGCCCCCGTCAGCCATTCTGCTCTCTTAATTTTGGGGATATCGGGGATATCGGGGTAAGAGAGTCACTCGCTCTCAGCCCTGGCCGCCTCCCTCAATTCGTCCAGATAATCTGCCCAGGCTTGCATCATGGTCTGGCGCTGAGGTATGTAGTCGGCATGGTTATAGGCGGCCACCACTTTATTGCGTTCCCCATGGGCCAGTTGCATTTCAATCCAGGCCGGGTCAAAGCCGCGTTCCCTCAAGAAGGTCCTGGCCACGCTCTTAAAGCCGTGGGTGGTGTGACTTACCAGAGCCCCCGGCCCATAGCCCAGGCGGTTCAGAGCCCGGCGCAAGCTCTCGGGATTCATCGGGGCCTGGCCCCCGGTCAAGGCGGGGAAGAGGCAGGGGCCGCCGCCGGTCAGTTCATGCAATGCGGTCAGACGATCTTTAACTTGGCGGGCCAGAGGCACCAGGTGTTCGCCTTTCATTTTCACGCGTTCCGCCGGAATCCGCCAAAAGGAAGAAGCCAGGTCCACCTCGGCCCAACGGGCGCCGGCCAATTCCCCGGCCCGCACAAAAACATAGGGGGCCAGGCCCAGGGCTTTCCCGGCTAAAGTACCATCAATGGTTTCCAGGGCCAGCAGCAGCCGCCCCAGGTCGGCCGGAGCCTTCACCGCCCGCTGGTGCTTGACCGGGCCGGTTTTCCTCAGTTCGGGAATACCTTGCAGATCGGCCGCCGGGTTCCGCGCGGCCAGCCCCTTGACGATGCCGTACTGGAATATCTGGCTCACATACTGCCGGCACCTTTTGGCGGTTTCATCAATCCCCAGCCGCTTGACGGCCAGAAGAACTTCCCGTGACCGTCGGTGTAACGCTTCACCTGCGGGCCGTCTTCGGCCGGCTTGAGGCTTCTTATTTTGCTGTCCGTCAATTTGTGTTCCATGGCCCCGAACCCCCTGTACCCTCAAAAATTTTCCTACCCCCGCTTCTACCCTCTTTTCTCTGAGATGTCAAGAAACCTTGTGAGATGATACTGGACAAAGAAAAACCCGAAAATCAACTATTTAGTCAACTTTCGGGTCAATATGAGACAACAAAAAACTACCCGGTGGTGGGCGGTAGAGGATTCGAACCTCCGACTTCCACCGTGTGAGGATGGCACTCTAGCCGCTGAGTTAACCGCCCGATCAACGAAAAATAAATTTATACCATACGCCCGGAAAAAGCAAGCGCTTTATTCGCCGGCCCCGGCTATTCGTGGCGGGTTATGCGGCTGGGGTTGAGGGGGCCGCCGAGATGGGCGTAGCGTTTGAAGACCGGCTGGGTCTGGCGCATCTGGCGGATGGTCTCGCTCATTTTCCGCAAATGGGTTTTCAGGAAAGACGAAAGCTGATCTTCCACTTCGGTCAGTTCCTGAAGAATGGAGACCACTTTGCTGGTCAGTTCCCGGCGGGTGAGATGGTCGGAGTCCCGGGCGGAGCGCTGGCCTTCGGCCAGGGCGCTGAGGCTGACCTCGGCCAGGGCGAAAAGCTCGGCCCGGGCCGACAAAAACTGACTGAAGGCCTCGAGGTCCACTTCGGCCGCCTCGGCCTCGCCGCCGGCCTTCAGCGTGTTCTCCACATAGTCGCGGCTGAGGCTCAGGCACTGGCTGTAGGTGTCCAGAAGCTCGGTCAGCGGCACCGCCGGGGGACTGTAATCGCCGATGTCAATGTAAGCGCCGTTCATGTCAGTGCCCAGCCTTTTTCAGAACCGGCAAAAAAGCGGCCAGGGCGGCCAGGGCGCCGTCCAGTTCATATTCCAGGACATCGGCCAGATAGATCCAGTCCGACTGTTCCTGGAGACCGGCCAGATTGCCCAGGATTTCCCCCAGTTGATCGAGAAAGCCGTTGAGCGAACCGTGGCCCCCTATTTCCGTGTCGACCCCCAGGCCCATGGTCAGCCTGGTCTGGTCCAGCATGTTCAGGAGCAGATGAAGGGATTCCAGAAAGCCCAAAAAGTGCTCGTTGGCCTCCATCTCGTCGCCCAGGCGGAATTCCTCGACAATTTTCGGCAGGGCCTGGCGCAGGGCGTCGACAAAATAATGGCCGTTTTCCAGAAAGTGGAGGCTCAGGTCTTCGGCGCTGTGGGTGACCAGTTCCAGGCTGTCGATATCGTCACGCTCCACTTCCAGGGCGGCGTGCGGCATCTCTTCACTGTAATGGTCGCCATTGACCAGGACCTTGGTGATAAAACGATTGCCGACCGAAGGATGCTCCATCAGGCTGATGAGGATCTCCTCGAGGTTGGCGCCGAAAATTTCGCCGGCGGTCAGGCGACTGCCATCCACGGTCAAGGTGTTCATTTGCGCCTCCAGAATTGTGGAAATCTAAAGTGGTTTGGGCCATAAAGGTCCCGCTTCAGGTTAAAGCAAGTTTGAGGCCAAGATCAGCGGCCAATTTCCGAACATCATTCAGGAAAGTTGGCCGCCGGTCCCGGCGGCCCGGGAAAGCCTTGCGGCTCAACATACTTATGACCAAAGGGTCCGGGTTCAGGTCCCCGGCCGGGGCCGGACAGGCGGCCAGGATCTTTTGGATGCGGGCGGCCGCGGGCCGATATTCAGGACGCCAGACCCGGCGGCCGGCCTCGGTGATCAGTTGCGCCAGAATTTCATCCGGATCCAGGGGCCGGCGGTCCAGGGGCCGGAGGGTTTGGCCGAAATCGTCCAGATCGCTCAGCCAGAGCCGGTGCCCGGGCGGCCAGGACGGGTCCGCCGCCGGGGCCGGCCGGCCCTGAAGCCGGGCCGCCACCAGGGCGGCCGCCCGAACCGGGTCCGGGCGTTCCAGGCAGAGCCGGCGCCGGCAGGGGCCGTTCTCCAGGCAGGGGGCGCAGGGCCCCAGGGCCTGGTAAATCAAATGCCCCGGACCATAGGGACCGGTTTCCGGGCCGAAAGCCGGCCCGAAGAAAAGGCCCAACACGGGCGCCCCGGCGGCGGCGGCCAGATGCATGACGCCGGTATCGGCCGTGACCAGAAAATCCAGGCCGGCCAGAACCCGGCCCAGTTCGGCCAGGCCGGTGGCCCCCATCAGGTTCTCCGGCGCCGGGGCCCGGCCGTCCAGAAGTTTTTCCAGGCGCCGGCCCAGGGCCCGCTCCTCCCGGGAACCGATCAGCACCGGCCGGTAATTGAGACCCAGCCCGGCCAGTTCGGCGCCCAGGCGGGCAAAATCTTCCAGGGGCCAGCGGCGCAGGTGATTGCGGGCGCCAAGCTGAAAGCCGATGCGAAAAAGGCCCGGCCGGGGCGCTTTTTCGGCGCCCGGCCGGGGCCAGACCAGAGGCGCCGGCCCGGAACCGGGCAACAGGCAATTCCATAGATCCGCCAGATTGAAACGCCCCAGGTCGCGCCGGACAGTCATCAGGGCCATGAGGAAATCCTGGGCCGGGGTGAACTTCAGCTCCGAATTTTTCAGGCCCGGGCCATATTTTTTTTCGGCCCTGATCCCGGCCGCCAGCCGGGCGGCCCGCAAGTGGCTGTTCAGATTGAAAAGCGCCTGGAATTCTTTTCGGCCCAAGTCTTCGTTTTCTTTAACGGGCAGGGTTTCATCGACCAGGGGCGAGAGGCGGGCGGCCTCCAGGACCAGCGGGTTTTCGGCGGCCAGGCTGATTTCCGAATCCGGAAATTGCCGCCGGATATTGGCCAGAAGCGGGGTGGACTGAATGAAATCCCCCAGCTTGGCCAACTGAATGAGCAAAATCCGGGCCGCCATTTCAGCTCTCCAGGGCGGCCAGGATTTTCGCCAGCCGATGGCGGTAGAGATGCTCGCCGCGCACCCGCCGCCGGGCGGCCCGGACGACCTTCTCCCGGGCCCGGTCATGTTCGGGGGCGGCGTACCAGGCGGCCAGGCCGCGGGCCTCTTCCGGGCTTCGATAAGCCACGACTTCCCGGCCGGGCTCAAAAGCCTCCTCGAGCTGCCCGCGCCAGTCGGTCAGCAAGAAGGCGCCGGCGGCCGGCACGTCGAAAACCCGCTGGTTCAGGCCAGTCTTCATCTGGGCGCTGGTAATGTTCAGGTTAACGCGGCTGCCCTGGTAAAAAGCGGCCAGGTCGCGGTAATAGTCCAGGGGCGGGCACAGGCGCCCCGGGCCCAGGCCCAGCAGGCCGCCCCAATGGCGGTCGCCGGCCACGGTCAAGTTGGGCCAGGGCAGGGCCCGGAGCACTTTCAAACGCCACAGGCGGCTGGCCCGCCAGGTGACCAGGCTGCCCAGCGGGCCCCGGCAATCGGCAATATCATTCAGGCCAAATTTTTCAGCCAGCCGGGCCAGGGCCGCCCGGTCGGGCAGGAGCTCGGGCCCGGCCAGGAAGTCCTCGGCCAGGGCGTCGACGGCCGCCAGGAAGTCGGCCGCCTGCCGCTCGCCCCAGGGCCGCTTCAACTGCCCGAGGCATTTTTCCGTGGCCGCGCTCAGGCTGTCGCCCACAAAGGCCAGGTTGCGGGCCGGGGGCAGCTGGCGGGGGGGCGGTTTAAAAATCTCCCCGTCGCTGGCCAGGGGCAGATAGTGAACCCCGGCAAAGCCCCGCCCCCGCAGGAAAGGCAGATAGTCGCGGTCCCAGCTGAAGGCCTGGATCCCGGGCCCCGGCCGGCTCCGGCCCAGGATGAAAACCGGGCTGTCGACGAACCAGGAGGCCGCCGGGACCGAAAGGCGGGCCAGGAGATCATCCAGGAGGCCGTCGGCGTCAAAGCCCAGGTGATTGACGGTCAAAAGCAGATCCGGCCGGAAATCCCCGATGATCTTCAGAAGTTCCCGATAATTGTCGCCGTCGGCCCTGAGGCTTCGCTTGAAGCGCCAGACCGAAGATTCCAGGTTCAGTTCCCTGGCGGCGCCCAGGAGTTCCCGGTCCAGGAAATAGCCGCTCTGGAAAAGCAGGAGGCGCCTGGCCCGCCGGGCTTTCGGCCTCGGCCGCTCCCGAAGGAAATCCGGATACTCATGGGCGAAATGCCGGGCGGTAGCCGGCCGCCACAGAACCCGGGCCGGCGGAATTTCGCCGGGCGCCCAGGGCGGGCCCTCGAAAGGCCCGACCAGGAGCCGGAAACCCGGCCGTTGGAAGAGTTCGCTGAAATCGCGGTGCCGCAGGGCGCAGGCGGCCAGTTCCGGGCGGGATTCCAAAACCCACAGCGGAGTTTCCGGGTCCAGGAGCCGGGCCAGGGCCTCGACCTGGTAACCCAGGCCCAGGCCCAGGCAGAGAACGCCCTGATCGGCCCCGGGCCCCAGGCGCCGCAAGAGGGCCAGATCTTCGGCGGCCGGGTCCACGGCGCTGGCCAGGCGCACGGTGCGGCCGTTTTCACTGTGGCTCAGGCCCTGGCGGCCCCGGGGCCCGGGTTCCAGGCGGGCCACGGCCCCGCCCGGAGCGCGCACTTCCCGGCCGTTGAAGAACAGTTCCCCAAGGCCCGGGAAACAGGCCGGCCAGGCCGGAGCCGCGACTTGTTCAGTGGAGGCGAACACAGCTTTCCGGCCCCTTTTCCAGCAGAAAACTTTGGTTGTTGCGGGCCCTGAGGCTCAGGTCAAAGAGCCGGTCCCACTCGGCGGCCACCAGGTCCCAGGAGTAATGGCGCCGGATGATTTCCCGGACTTCCCGGCCCAGGCCGGCCAGCTTTTCCCGGTCGGCCAGGAGACTGATGGCCCTTTCCACGTAATCATTGACGTATTCGGGGGAAGCGGGCTTGCCGGCCACCCGGGTCTGGCCGCTGACCACGCTTTCGGACAGGGCGAAGGCGTCGGAGGTCAGCACCGGCACCCCCAGGGCCTGGGCCTCCATGGCGGCCAGGCAACTTATTTCCGGAAAGACTGACGGATAGAGCATCAGGGCCGATTCACTCAAGTGCCGGTAATAGTCCCTCTTGTTCAAGCCGCCGAGGACGACCAGGCCGGGGCTGCTCTCCAGCAGGTCGCCTACCTGGCGGTAGAGTTCTTTCAATTGGGGGGGCATATTGCGCAGTTCGAGCTGATAGCCGCAGACGTAAAGCGTTAAGTCGGGGTTCCAGCGGCGGAGGCGGGGCCAGACGGATTCCAGTAGGGTTTTCAGGCCCCGCTCCGGGCGGGAGGCGTAGATGAGCTTGTCGGGGTCGCGGGTCGCGGAGGCCGAGGAATCCAGGAGATCGAAATCCAGGCCGTTGCGGGTGACCACCAGGCGGTCGTCCAACTGCGGAAGGCGCAGGAGGAAATTGTCTTTGTGAAAGAGCGACAGCACCAGGAAAAGGTCGATCTCGTCATGGATCAATCTCAGTTCCCGGGGATTGTCGAGGGTGTCGTGATTCCAGAGCACCTTCAGGCCGGCGGCCAGCGGCAGGTTGAAGAAGGCCGGGTAGCGGCTGACCACGAAAACGTCAAAGCGTTCCCGGGCCAGAACGGGCAGGGAGTCGGCAAAGCGGTGATAGCGCACGCCCTGGTAGTCACCCGGCTTTTCGCAGGAATTGAAGGCCAGCACCCGATGGCCGCGCCGGGCCAGGGCCCGGGCCACCTGGATGAAAGCCGTCTCCGAACCGCCCAGACCCCCTTCCCTCTCCAGGGCGTCGCCCTCGAAAGGCGCCCCGGCGGTGTAGAAACCGATGGTTTTGGGGTTGCGGGCTTTCTTGTCAGCGGACATGGGCGTCAACTCCATCGTCGGGATTCAGCCGTGAAAAGAGCTCCCGGGCCCGGCGGTGATGGGGGGCCAGTTCCAGCACCCGCTGGAGATGGCCCCGGGCTTCGTCGGCCTGGCCTTCGGCCAGGGCCGCTTCCGCCAGGGCGTAGGCCGGTTCCGGGTGGCTGGGTTTTAATTCCCGGGCCAGGCCGAAGGCCTGGCGGGCCGGGAGCCGCCGCCCCTCTCCGGCCCAGATGCGGCCCAGGAGAAAGGCCGCCTTGAAGTTGCATTCGTCGGGGTCGGCGCCCCAGGCCTGATCGCCGGGGCCCAGGATCAGGGCCGCCTCCAGGCTTTCCCCGGCCGCCCGGGCCTGTCCGGCGTCATACAGGAGCCGGCCCAGATGATAGTGGCCCGGCCCGTAGCCCGGCTCCCGCGCCAGGAGGCGGCGGGCGATTTTCTCGGCCTCCGCGTACCGCCCCAGGCGGACCAGGGTCTGGGACCAGAGAATCAGGCAGTGGCCCCACAGGCCCCGGTTGTCGGTTTTGGCGGCCGCGGCCTTTTCCAGCCAGGCCGAGGCTTCGATGAAGCGCCGAAGGTTGAAAAGAGTCCGGCCGGTTTGATAGAGCCAGTAAAAGTCCCCGGCCAGGGTCTCCGGGCAGTTCAGCAGGAGTTCCAGGTTGCGCTCGCCCTTTTGCCGGGCCGCAGGCGCTTCGGCATAGCCCCAGTGGAGAATCTCCACCCCGGTTTGAACGGCCCCCCAGTGCGGGGGATGGACCAGCTGCTCGTGGACCCGGCCCTCGAAACGGACCAGGCCCGGCCGGTTGGGGAAAACCCGTTTCTGCCGGAGGCGGTCCCCCTGGGGGGTGACGACTTCCGTGGCCCAGAGCGTAAATTCCCCGCCGGGGGCCAGGTGGCGGCGGAATTCGGCCAGGCCTTCGGGGCTGACGCTGTTGTCGGCGTCCAGCCAGAGGATGAAATCAGTGGAGGCCGCGGCCAGGCCGTGGTTGCGGGCGGCCGAGAAATCGTCCACCCAGTCGAATTCCAGCACCCGGGCCCCCAGGCCCCGGGCCAGTTCCCGGCTCCGGTCGCTCGAGCCGGTGTCCACCACGACCACCTCGTCCACCAGCCCGGCGGCCGGCGCCAGGCTCCGGGCCAGGTTGGCGGCTTCATTTTTCATGATCATGGCCAGGCCCAAAGTAGCCGTTTGACCCAGGGAACCCATATCCGCCCCACCTCGTTTTCAGGCCCGGGCCAGCCGCCCGCCACCTGGCCCGCCCGCCGCCGCCGAGGCGGCCGTCAGGCTGATCAGGCCGTCGGCCCGGTCGAGGGCGGCGATCAGTTCGGCCTTATTTTCGGCGGCTTCGGCCGCCAGAAGCAACTGGCCCAGGAACTGGCTGACCCGGCCGAAGTTCTTCAGCTCGGCCCGGGCTTTCCGGTGATCCATTCGGGCCAGGCGGCGCAGGCTGTCAACGATCCCGGCGAACTGGGCCAGGTCGGCGGCCACTTCTTTGCGGCTCGGGAGCGGAAGGCGCGGCAGGACGCCCGGCAGATCCAGGCGGGCCCGCACCGGGGCCAGGGCGGCTACCAGGGTCGAAAGCGGCGCCTCGATGAAGCCGGAGATGCGGGCCCCGCCGGCCGAGCAATTGAAGAGTTGGGGCGGCTGCCCGGTCAGGGCGATGGTCTTGGCCGCCTCGCTGAACCAGCCCAGGGAAGCCAGAAGGCCGCTGTGGGTCTCCACCACCGAATCGCCCACCCCCTGGACGGCTATGGTCCGGGGATCATTTTCAACGGCCTGGCCCGGGGCCCGGTCGGCATGCAGCCGTCCGCCCTGGTAGGCCTGGTCCTGGCCCACCAGGATCAGGGGCCTCAGGCCCCAGACGTAAGCCAGGGCAAAAGCGGCGCTGCCGGCATTGCCGCCCTGGGGCAGGAAGGCGCCGGTGCCCAGGGCTTCGGCCACTCCGGCGGTCAGGTGGAAGACGCCCCGGTGAAAACCGGGGACCTCGAAATGAGCCGGATGCGAGCTGGAGGCCAGGGCCAGAAGGCAGCCGGGACCCAAAATTTCCGACTCGGCCGGGCTCAGGCGCAGATAGTCGCTGGTGTCGGAGGCCTCCAGCGCCAGGACCACATCGGGGCTGACCCCTTTGGCCAACAGAGGTTTAAGCGCGGTGGCGGCGGCCAGGATCAGCCCTTTGGCCCCCACCGGCCGCAAAAATTCGGCGCTCTGGTCCAGGCTGGGCCCGGCCCCTACGATAAAGGCCGGGCGGGCCGGCAGACGCCCTTTCAAGTGCATCAGGTCCGGCAGGCCCATCAGGCGGCCGGCGTTGGCCGCCAGGTTCTCCAAAAAGAGGCTGTTCAAGTCTTCCCGGGTGCGCTCGATGACCGAATGCCGCAATATTTCCCGGCCGACCAGTTGCGAAAAGGCCTGGTAGGCCTCGGGCCGCAGTTCCCGGTAGCCCTCCGGGGCCAGCACGACGGCCCGGCCGCCCCGGCTGTAGACCACTTCCCTGGAAAGCGCCAGCTCCAGATCGGCCCAGTCGGTGTTCAGCTCAAGATTCGAGCCCTTGAAAACAGAGTGATGCTCGAAGACATTGAGCAGTTCCGGGGTCGGCTCGAAGACCAGAAAGCGGATCTCGGGATATTGGCGCCGCAGAAGCTCCAGGTGGTAGCCCAGGCCCAGGCCGAAAATCACGGCCAGGCCGGGCCGCTGACCGCCTTCGGGCCCCAGGGCCGAGGTGATCCAGGCCCGGGCCTGGCCCCAGGGATCTTCCGGATCGTGAATGACGGTCTGGCCGAAAATCAGGCCCGGACCATGGGGCCCGGCCTGGACCCGGGCGACATAGGGCCCCTGGACCTGGGGAGGCGGGCTGAAATGGTCGGGGGTGACTTCACTGTATTGGTTCATGTCTTGCTCCGTGCCCCTCAGGGGGCTGTTGGCCGCCGGACAAATTCGGGCGGATTGAAGGCCGCGGGGCGGCCCCTCAGTTCAGGCTGAGATAGGAAGCCTGGGCGGCCCGGCAGTAGAGCTGGCTCAAAACCTCGTCCTGGGGATGATGCTCCAGGGTGGCCCGGGCCACGTCCATGGCCTCGGCCGGGGCGTGGCAGTTCAAGAGCAGTCCGCTCAGGGCCCGGCCCACTTCCAGGGCCGCCGGTTTGGCCTGATGGGCCGAAAGATAAAATTCAAAGGCCGTCCACAGCGCCGGGTCATGGGGCAGCAGGTTGAAGCCCGGATAAATGCCCTCGCCCATCTCCATGAGCCTGGCGGCAATGGGCAGCACCGCCTCGAAGTGGAGCTGCCCCGCGGTCAGGACCGGGAAATCCGGGCCCAGGCCGGTAAAGGCGCCCAGCCAGCGGGCGGCCTCTTCAGTCCGGCGGGTGCTCATGGCCAGGACGCCCAGCCCCAGGGCGGCCCGTTGGCAGCCCTCGTCCCAGGCCCGGGTCAGCCAGAGGACGGCCCGGTCCGCGTCGCCCTTCATCCGGGCGATGTGCCCCAGCATGAACTTGCCTTCGGGGCTCAGGCCGCCCTCTTCGGCCGCCCTTAAAAGCAGGCTTTCGGCGCGGGCCAGGCGTTCTTTGCCGCCTTCGGCCGGCCAGCGCAGGGCGGTCAGGAAAAGGGTGCGGCCGGAGAGATCCCAGGCCCCGGCCCCTTGGGGCGCCCGGCTCAGGTTGAGGGGGGCGGCGGCCTTCAGGAGAGTTTCGGCCCGGTGGAGGATGTCGTGGCCGGCCATCACTTTGTCCAGGGCCCTGGCGGCCGTTTTTTTCAGCCGGGCTTCATCGGCCAGCCAGTACTCGGCGGCTTCGAAAAGTTCCTGGGGCTCGAACCAGGCAAAATCTTCCCCGGGCAGGAAAAGCTCGGCCAGGTCGCCCCCGGCTTTTTCGGTAAAGAGCACCGTGCCGCTGGCCAGGGCCTCGAACATGCGGGTGGTGACCCCGGGAAAGAGGTTTTCGTTCAAAACCAGGCGGGACTGCCCATAGACGGCCGCGCTGTCTTCCGGGCCGAGCCAGCCTTCCTGGCGGTCGCCCATGCTTTTCAGGCGATAGCGGCCGGAGAGCTGTTTGACCAGGCGGCTGCGCTTGGCCCGGACCTTTTCGTCCAGAACCCCGACAAAGCCGAAATCATAGATTTTCTCCGTCCCGGCCCCGGGCCGGCCCCGATAGGCCCGGGTATCGACGGCCACCGGCAGCCAGTCGGCGGCCAGGCCGCGGGCCGCGAATTTCTCCGCATAGGGTTTCTGATCGGCCAGGACCAGGTCGAAGAGGCCGGCAAAATGCTTCTGCCACCAGAAATTGATGGGCGTATCCACCGCGTAGTAGACCTTGGGGATCTCCAGGTCCTCCAGCCCCTGCGGCCAGGCGTGCCGCCCCAGGTGGTCGGTGTAGACCAGGAGATCCGGGCGGTCGGTCAGGCGGTGGTACATTTCGCTCAGGGGATAGCCGTCTTCATGGGGCGGCGTGAGGACCTTGTGCCCCAGGCGGATGAAGGCCTCGTGGAAGTATTCGCTGCCCAGACATAAAATGTGCATATTGGCCTCTCTTTCCATCGGCCCGGGGCCGACTCTCACAGGATATCGTCAAGAGCCGGGGCTCTTTTCTTCAGTCTCTTTACAGGGCCCCGCCGGCCAGGCAGCTTCGGCAGGGCTCGCGGCCCGGAGCTCCGGGCCGGGCCAGGGCGGCGGCGGCGGCCGAGTTCCAGGTGCCCAGAAGCCCGTCGGCCGGCAGACGGCCCAGCGGGCTCCGCCGGCCGAAGTCGGAGCAGCAGGGGAAGAGCCCGCCGTCGGCGTGGAGGGCCAGGCGGGTCAGGGGTTCGGCGCAAAAGCCCTGGCCGGCGCCGGCCGGGGCCTGGCCCGCCGGCCGAAAATCCGTCTCCCGCCCGCCCAGAATATTCTGATAGCGCTGAAAGCTCAGATAGTCGGCCCGGGGGCCGAAAATCTCCTCGAAAGCCCGCTGTTGGCCCTGGTTCAGGCTCATCTCCACGAAGCTGATCCGCAGCAGGGGGGTGGGCGAATTCAGTTCCCGGCGCAGGCGCAGGAAATCATCGATATTTTTCAATAAAATCCGCCAGTCGCCGCCCGGGCGCACCCGGGCGTAAGTGCCGGCCCCGGCCGCGTCCACGGAAATCATCAGCCGGGTCAGGCCGGCCCGGATCAGGCGGCGGCTCATTTCCCCGCTCAGCAGGCGGCCGTTGCTGATCAGGCTGATATCCAGCACCCCGGCCTCCCGGGCTTCGGCGACCCACTGGTCCAGGTCGTCGATCAAGAGGGGTTCGCCGGTGAGCCCCAGCCGCAGTGACGGCAGGCCGAAAGCCCGCCCCTCGGCCAGGGCTTTCCGGTAAAGGGCCCGGTCCAGGAAGCGCCCCTTTTCGAAACCCGGAAAAATGTGCCCGCTCTGCCCGGCCGGGCACATGGGGCAGCGGAAATTGCAGGCGGTGGTCACATCCACATCCAGGTGCAGCGGCGCCGCCGGACGGCGGTCGCCCTCGGCCTCGGCCCAGCGCCGCCGGTATTCGGCGAAAGGCGCGCCCAGGAGCCCGGAAAGCACGGCCTGGGGGTCGCGCGGGGCGAGGAGACGGCTGCGGATAAAAGGCTGAGACATAAAGGCGGCCCGCTTTCGATTTTAGAGCGGCCCCTGAGGGGAAGCTCCAGTCTCTTCCTAGCTAAGCAAAATCCGAGCCAATGTTTACAAGATGCGGAGGGGGGACGAAGATGAACGGGCCGATCAAGGCCGGCGAGCTGGCGGAAAAAAGGCCGGTCGACGATGAAGGCGAAGAACTATGTTCCCTTGCCGAAATAGCCGTACTGTCGCCTTGATTCACCGGCCGGTGTCGACTGTGGGGACGACCGACAGGCCGACCTTGAGCAGTTCCCTGTCCGCGTCGGTCACGGTTATGCGCACCGGCAGGCGCTGCACAATTTTGGTGAAATTGCTGGAGGTGCTGTGCGGCGCCAGGGGGGAAAAGCTGGCGTTGCTGGCCGGCCCCACACCGGCAACCGCGCCGGTGAATTTCCGGCCGGGAAAAGCATCCACGGCAATGCTGACCGGCTGCCCCGGCCGGATGTTGGCCAACTGCGTTTCCCGGAAATAGGCGTCGATGTAAATGTCCCGCAAGGGCACCACTGCCAGCAGCTCTTCCCCGGCCCGCACATAGGCCCCCAGGCGAACTTTTTTCTGGCTGACGACCCCGTCGATAGGCGACCGTATCCGACAATGGGCAAGGTTGAGTTCGGCCAGGTCCAGCGCGGCGGCGGCCTGATCGCTCAGGGCCGCCGCCTGGCGCAGCTTGGCCTGCAGCACTTCGAGTTGCCGGACTTCACTTTTGTGTTTGGCCACATCACGGTCGAGGTTGGCCAGGGCGACCTTGTAGGCGGCCGTGGCCTGCTGCCTGGCCTGCTCGCTGCTGGAGCCGGTGGAGGCCAGGTTCCGGTAGCGCTCGTAATCGTTGGCGCTCAACTCCAGGGTGGCCCGGTCCGCGTCCACCGTGGCCCGGGCCTGGGCGATGATTTCGGACTGCTGTTCCATCTGAACGCTCAGGCTTTCCCGCGCCGCCCGGGCGCCGGCCAGGGCGGCCCCGGCGTTGGCCGCCTGGAGGGCGAATTCCCGCTCGTCTATGGCGGCCAACAGCTCCCCGGCCAGGACGGCCTGGTTTTCATCGACCATCACCTCGCTGACGCGGCCGCTGATCTGGGGCGAAACCAGGGGGCAGTCGGCCCGGACATAGGCGTCGTCCGTGCTCTGCAGGCGGGAGGCGTCATTCCGGCGGTTCAGAAAAATCAAGGCGAACACGAGGACGCAGATCAGCAGGACGGCATTGATTATTTTGGCGCTTTTGGGCATGGGATTCTCTCACTCTTTTCCGGGGGCTTGCGGCGGCGCGGTGTAGCGCATGCCCAGGACGATCAGGATCAGGGCGGCGGCCAGTTCCCCCAGCAGACAATAAGCCTCCCCCGTGGCGGTGACGAAGGCCTGGTCACTGATGAGCCGGGTCATGTCGGAAACGGAGAAGTCCCCGCCCGGAAGGCCGGCCTTGTCCCGCAGCCATTCATAGTGAAAATTCTGACGCGAAATCAGGTACTGGTTGACAAGGGCCGTGCCGGCCAGGGTGCCCAGGCAGCGCAGGGTGTTGATGGCCCCGCCCAGGGACGGCCCGAGCATGAAGTTGATGTTGTTGGAGGTCATGTAGATCGTGGCGATGATGGTCATAGGCAGCCCCAGGGCCAGGGCGGCCTGCGCGGGATAGAACTGCCCGGCCGTCCACTCCCCGTCCAGACGGGCGCCCAGATAAGCGCCCCCAAGCAAGAGCAGCAGACCCGCGATGTAAATCCCCCGGGCGTCGAGCCAGCGGCGGTAGAGCGCAAAGGCCACCGCCGGCCCGATGACGAATTGCGGCAGCGCGATGACCAGCCCCACCGAAGCGCTCTCCAGGGGCCGGTAAGCCCAGACGCGGCCCAGGTAGGCTATCGGCAGCATGGTCCCGGCCAGGGCCACCACCAGCACGCTCAACAGGATTATCAAGGCCATCCACACGTTGCGGTGGGAAGTGAAGACCCGCAGTTGCAGGAAGGGCGCGGGGTGGCGCCAGTCGCTGATCACGTAGAGCGTCATCAGGGCCAGGCCGCTTAAAGTGGCCCGGGTGATGAAGGCCGAGTTGAACCAGTCCAGGCGCACGCCCTGGGACAGGGCCAGGGCCAGCAGCACGCTCCCCGGCGCGAGGCAGGCCAGGCCCGCCCAGTTGCTGCTCTTCAGCCGGCCGGGATTGCCCGGCTGGTCCGGGAGGCCCACGCCGACCAGTATCAGCGCGGCCAGGGCCAGGGGAATGCTCTGCCAGTAGAGGAATTCCCAGCCGGGCAACCGGTCTGTCCAGAGGGCGGTCAGCCAGAGGCCCACGTTGGGGGCGAAGGTGGCGACCATGGCGTAAAAGCCGAAGCCGTACATCCGGATATGGGCGGGCAGCAGCATGAACAGGGCAATCATGAACATGAAAATCAGCGCCCCGGAGGCCAGGGCCTGAAAAAATCGCAGGCCCGTCAACAGATGCAGATTATGAATGAACGGCATGACCGCCGCCAGACCGATGACCGCGGTCAGCATGACTTTCGCCAGCCGTTTCAGGGAAAAAATCTGAACCAGCCAGGGTACGAAGGGCATGATGACCAGTTCCCCGGCCGCGTAAAAGCTGGTGAGCCAGGTGGCGTCGTCATAGGCCAAACCGAGCAGCCCGCGAATATCGTCCAGGCCCAGGGAGCCGAGCCGGTTATTCAGCCCGCCCATCATGGCCGCCAGAAACAGCCCGCTGAGGCCGGCGATCAGCCTGGAGGTGACCGGCACGCGCGGCGGGCCGCCGGAAGGCGCGGCCGCGGGTTTAAGAATCAGGGCGCCCTTCGGCATGGTTGACTCCGGAATGAAACTGGTGTACGGTGAATTACTGTACTGTACCGCTCGGTACTATCATATTAATCCATTGACCGAAGTTCGTCAATAGGCCGCCGGCAGGTGAAACATGAAAAAAACAGTCCCGGCGCCTTCAGGCCGGCGGCCCCCCAGGAGCGCTGCCGACCCCTCGCCCCCCGAGAGCGGGAGGCCCCCCAAGGCCCTGGTGGTGCTGCAAGCCGCCAGGCGGGTGTTTTTCCGGCACGGTTTTTCGGCGGCGACCACCGATATGATTCAGCGGGAGGCGGGGGTGTCCAAGTCGACTCTCTACGTTCATTTCCGCAACAAAGAAGGCCTGTTCAGCGCGGTCATCCGATCGGAATGCCGCCGCCAGATAGACGGCGCCCGGCTGCGGTCGGCCGGCGGCCAAACCGTCCGGGCCAGGCTGACGAATCTGGCCCGGGCCTACCTGGGCATACTGATGAAAGCTGAAACCGTGGCTCTGTACCGGATCGTGCTGGAAGTCTCCACGGTGTTTCCCCATCTGGCCGAACTGTTCTACGACTCCGGCCCCCGTGCGGTGTACGAGGCCATCGAGGAAATCCTGGTGGCGGCCATCCGCAATGGCGAGTTGAAAAGGCCCCGGGGCGGAACCCGGCCCGCGGCCCAACTTTTCGCCGCCATGGTGCGCGGCGAACCGTATCTGGACCATGTGTTGTTTCCCTGGAAAAAACCGCCGCGGGAGGAACTCGAGGCCTGGGTCCGGCTGGCGGTCGACAGTTTTCTGTCAGCCTGCGCCGCCCAAAAATAACCGCCGGGAATCCGGCGGCCATCTCAGGCGGATATCCTGTCCCCGGTACGGGCGCCGTTTATTAAGTTGCAGTGGCCTGAATCCGTCTTTCCTCATCGAAGCCGGGGAAGCGGGAATCAATTATGGCTCGCAGGGCCTGTCGGCGGGATTCGTCAAACGCGCTCAAGGTCCGCCGCAAGAGCCTCAAGGCCTGCCGGCTGATGCTCAGCTCAGGGGAGAGCTTATCCGCCAGCCAGGAAAGCATCAGGGCCCAAGCCGCCTCCAGGCCCAGCCCCTCATTTTTGGCTAAATCATCCAAGGCGCCCCGCCAATCCAGCTTGAGCCGGCCAGACCGCAAAGTCTTCTCCAACTGTTTGACAATGGCCGCAAAATCCGCCGTG
>JAISFR010000115.1 GCA_031263565.1 Candidatus Adiutrix sp.
CGGGCTATGATGATGCTGAAAGACCTTGTGAGGAGACGGCTATGTTGCCTTCCGAACTTTTAGATATTCATCGGAACAAAATCCTGGAAATCCTGGCACGTTACCCCATGATTTCAAATATGATCACAGGTTGCTGGCGGAGACGCGGGCCTGCTTTTCAACCGGGTTTTTCAATATTGCGGGGCTCGGTGTTTTTGGCGGGAGCTTCAGCGGCCCGGGCGGGGTCGCCCCCGTTTTTGGCCGGCTGGGCCGGGCCGCCCTTGGCGGAGGGCAGGGCGGCCGGCTTTCTGGGGGCCGGCGCGCCGTTTTTCTTGGCCACCAGGGCCGAGGCCGCCTGCCGCTCGACCGCCCCGAGGGTTACGGAATATTGCTCCAGGGCGCTGGAATCCGGGGTGGAGAGGGCGGCCATGGCCGCGGCCTCTTCCAGAAGCTCGGCGCAGTCGCGCTGGACCAGGGCGCTCTCGTCAGGGGTCAGCTTGTGGCTGCTGCCTTCGTGAACGGCCCCCTCGATGCTCAGTTCCCCATAATTGATATGGCCGTAGACCTTGGCCGTGGCCGTCAGCTGAACCTGTCGGGAGGCCTGGATATTGCCGTAGACCGTGCCGCCGAGGATGATGTTTTCCACCAGAACGTCGCCGGTGATGACCGCCGTCTCCTCCACGACCAGGGTGCCGGTGGAGATGATCTCCCCGTTGACCCGGCCGTCAAGACGGACAATGCCCGAAAAACACAGGCGCCCTTCCAGGGTCACGCCGGTGGCGAAATAGGAATATCCAGGATCTTTCTTTTTGGAACCCCAGACCATCAGGCCTACCTCTCGGACAGGGCATAAGATGCTCGACTATTATTAGCATAAGCCGCCCGGCCGCGCAAGCCGCCCCCGGCCATTCCCAAAGTAGCTTTCCATCTTCAAGCGCTCTGGTCGCAGCCGGGCAAAAAGTGCGATTTTTGCCCGGCAGGGTACGGATTGGCCGACCGAACCGGTCGCTCCGCTCCGTCGCCCTCTCCGGGGCGACCGGCTATTTTTATAATCGGGCCTACTTTGAGAATTGCGTGCGCCGGCCGGCCTTCGGGAATTCACCTCATAAACCGAAAGGCTTTTCCGGCAGAATCAGGGCTTTCGGCCGCAGACTGGACCAGCCGAAGCCGGGCAGCAAATCGGCGGCGGCCACGGGCCCGGGGGCGGCCCGCCAGCCGGCCAGAAAGGCCAGAAGACCCAGGACGCTTTCAGGGCGGAGGCCGGCCGCCCGCAGGGAGTGGAGGGTCAGGGAGGCGTGCCGCTTGGCCAGGCGTTCCCCCCGATGGTCCAGCAAGAGGGGCAGATGGGCGTAGGCCGGGGGCCGCCCGCCCAGCAAAGAGTAGAGATAGAGCTGCCGGGGGGTGCTGGGCAGAAGATCGTCGCCCCGGACCACGCTGCTCACCCCGGCGGCCAGGTCATCCAGGACCACGGCCAACTGATAGGCAAAAACCCCGTCGGACCGGCACAGGGCGAAGTCCCCGCCGCAGTCGGCCAGGGTGAAGCTCTGCGGGCCGTGAACCCGGTCGCGGAAAGACCACGGAAGCTCGTCGGGGCATAACAGACGCCAGGCGGCCCGGCGGCCGGCCTCGGCCAGGCTTTGCCTCTCTTCGGGCGGCAGATTGCGGCAGGTGCCGGGATAAGGGGCCCCGGCATCGCCCACCTGCGGGGCCCCGGCCAGGCTGCGCAGTTCCCGGCGGCTGCAGAAACAGGGGTAGACCAGGCCCCGGGCCGCCAGAGCGTCCAAAGCCGCCGCGTAAGCCGGCCCCCGGCCGCTTTGGGGCGGGGCTTCCCCGTCCCAGTCCAGGCCCAACCAGGCCAGGTCGCGGCGAATGCCTCGGGCGAACTCTTCCCGGGAACGGGCGGGGTCGATATCTTCCATCCTCAGAATCAGGCGGCCCCCGGCCGACCGGACCTCCAGCCAGGCCAGCCAGAAGGCCCAGGCGTTGCCCAGATGCAAAAGACCGGTGGGGCTGGGGGCCAGACGGCCGACGAGCATTTTGGCCTCCATAAGAAGCGGCCCCGGCGCCGCCCCGATGGGGGCCATTATATACGGCCCCGGCCCGGCCCGCAAGACAGCCCGCCGGCGGCAATTGGCAAAATGACGAAAAGTGGTGTATTATATTTAAAAAAGACGAAGGAGGCTGTGGCCGATGAGCAACTGGACGAAAGAACAGCTGGAGCACATGAAGGCGGCCCTGCGCCTGGCCTGGCGGGGCCGGGGCTTGGTTTCGCCCAACCCCATGGTCGGGGCGGTGGTGGTCAGGGGCAAAAAGGTGCTGGCCACCGGCTGGCACACCGGCCCCGGGCAGCCCCACGCCGAGGCGGCGGCCCTGGCCGAGGCCGGCCGGAAGGCCCGGGGCGCGGACCTGTACGTCAATCTCGAGCCCTGCAATCACTACGGGCGCACCGGCCCCTGCACGGAAAGCATTCTGCGGGCGGGCATCGACCGGGTTTTTTACGGCGCGCCCGACCCCAATGCCGTGGCCGCCGGCGGCGCCCGGGCCCTGAGCGAGGCCGGGGTGGAAGTGCACGGCGGGCTCCTGGCCCGGGAATGTTTCGAACTGAACAGCTTTTTCTTCAAATGGACCCTGACCAGGATCCCCTTCGTCATCATGAAGACGGCCGCCAGCCTGGACGGCAGGACGGCCACCAGCACCGGGCAGTCCCAGTGGATAAGCTCCAAGGCGGCCCGCAATTTCGGCCACCACATCCGGGCCGGGGTGGACGCCATCATCGTCGGCCGCAACACCGCCGAAAAAGACGACCCGGAATTGTCGGCCCGGCCCTGGGGGCGGCGCAAGATGCATCACCAGCCCTGGCGGGTGCTCCTGGACCCCAGCCTGAAGCTGAACCCGACCCAGATGAAGCTCTTCGACCCGGATCTCGGCGGCCCCAGCCTGGTGGTCTGCGCCTCGGGCGCCCCTGAAAACAAGATCAAGAAGCTGGCCGCCCAGGGCCATCAGGTGCTTCTGGCCCCGCTGACCGACCACGGCCTTCTGTCCATCAGATGGGTGCTGGAGGAACTGGGCCGCCAGGGTCTCCAGAGCGTCCTGATCGAGCCCGGGGCCACCCTGGCCGCCTCGGCCCTGATCGAGGAGCCGGTGGTGGACCTGGTCCATATCTTCCTGGCCCCCAAGTTCATCGGCGGGGTCAGGGCGCCGGGCCTCATCGGGGGGGGCGGCCTGGCCGAACTGGCCGAAGCCCGGGAAGCCGAGGTGCTCAAGCTGGGCCGCAAAGGGCCGGATATTCACATCACCGTGCGGCCCCGGGGCGGCTTCGGCGGCGCCGAGGACTGCCTGGCCCTTTACCAGTCGGCCGGCCTCTCGCCGCCGGACCTGCTGGCCTGAACGGAAGGAGAGGGCTGGTGTTTACGGGTTTGACCCTCGGTCAGGGGGAAATCAGCCGGCGGCTGCCGAAAGGGCCGGAATTCGACTTGGGCCTCAGCGCTGATTTCGATTGGCGCCCCTCCCTGGAGCCGGGGGAGAGCATCGCCGTCTCCGGGGTCTGCCTGACGGTGACTTCAATCAGCGGGCCGCGCGGCTTCACCGCCTTTGCCTCGGCCGAAACCCTGAAGCATACCACCCTGGGCCGGGCCCGGCGGGTCAATCTGGAGCGGGCCCTGGCCCTGGGCGACCGCCTGGGCGGCCACCTGGTCAGCGGCCATGTGGACGGGCCGGGCACGGTTCGCAGCATCGAAAAGGCCGCCGCCAGCCTCAGGTATCGCTTCGGGGCCGGGCGGGAACTGATGCCCCTGATCGTGCCCAAGGGTTCCATCGCCATCGACGGCGTCAGCCTGACGGTCAATGAGGTCGATGAAAATTCCTTTACCGTCAACCTCATCCCCCATACCGCCCGAATCACCACCCTGGGGCTCCTGGCCCCCGGCGACGCCGTCAACCTGGAAACCGACCTGATCGGCAAATACGTTCAGCGCCTGATGAATTTCCAGGGCCAGGAACGGCCCGCCGAAGGGCTGACCCTGGAACTGCTGGCCAGGAACGGTTTTTAAGTATGAGCCAGGATTTTAACGCCGTAGTTTTCGACCTCGACGGCACCCTCCTGGACACCCTGGGGGACATAGCCGACAGCATCAATGAAGTTCTGGGGGCAGAGGGGCTGCCCTTGCGCACCCGCGAGGAAGTGCGCCTGATGATCGGCCACGGCCTGGAAATGGCCTTGACCAGGGCCCTGCCGGAAGACAGGCGCAGCCCGGCCCAGGCCCGGCCCCTGGCCCGCAGGGTTATAGATATCTATCACGGCCGTCAGACCGAGACCACCAAAGCCTTTCCCGGCATTGCGGACTTGCTGGACGATCTGAAGGGCCGGGGCCTGGGCCTGGCGGTGCTGTCCAACAAGCCCCACCCCAATACCCTGGAAATGGTGGAATATTTTTTTCCGGGAATTTTCCAGATTGTCCTGGGGCTGCGGCCCGAAGTCCCGGCCAAGCCCGACCCGGCCGCCGCCCGGGAAACCGCGGCCTTTTTGGGCCTTTCGCCGTCACGAATTCTCTATCTGGGCGACAGTGAGGTGGACATGAAAACCGCGGCCGCCGCCGGCATGTTTCCCGTGGGGGCCGATTGGGGTTACCGGACCCGGGCGGAGCTGGCGGCGGCCGGGGCCCGGAAAATAATCGCTTCACCGTCCGAACTGACGGATTTTTTCAGGTAAGGCGCCCGGCATGAAAAGCAAAGCTTCGCCCGCGGCCGCCCTGATGGCCGAAAAACGCCGGGCCCTGGCCGGGAAAACAGAGCCGGCCGGCCGCCGGCTGAGCGGCTTTGAGGCCGAGTTGGAACTTGGCCGCCTGGTGACCGAGCCGCCGGCCTGGGCCGGCGCCCGCCGGGATATTGTCCGCCGGCTGAAAAGCGGGCCGGGTCGCCTGCGTCTGGCCCTGACCGGCGGCATTGCCTCCGGCAAATCCACCCTGGCCGAAATATTCGTGGGCCTGGGGGCCCGGCACATTGATTTCGACCGGTTGGCCCGCCGGGCGGTGGAGCCCGGTTCGGCCGGGCTGGCTCAGGCGGCGGAGCTTTTCGGGCCGGAAATATTGACCGCCGAGGGCCGCCTGAACCGCCCCCGGACGGCGGAGCTGATCTTCGCCGACCACGGGCTCAAGGCGAGGCTGGAACAGATTATCCACCCCCTGGTCTGGGATCTCCTGGGCCGGGAACTGGAAGATTTAGAAACGGAAAAAGCGGTGCTGATCAGCGTGCCGCTGCTCTTCGAAGCCGGGCTGGAAAGCTTTTTTTCGCCCGTCGGGCTGGTTTTCGCTTCCCCGGAAACCCAGGTTCGGCGCCTGATGGCCCGCCAGGCGGCTTTAGGCCGCCGGGAGGCCGAAAATATCCTGGCCGGCCAGTGGCCGGCGCCGCCCAAGGTCATGGGTTCCACCTTCATCATCAACAACGACGGTTCCCTGGAGGACAGCCGGCGTCAGGTTGAAGCCGTCTGGCGGGCACTGGTTCCCTGAGGCCGGGCGCCGTTCTCCTGTTCAATCATTTTCAGGACCCGGACCACTTCTCCGGCCATCAGGCGGTTGCCCTCCGGACCGAGATGGAGGCCGTCCAGATACAGGGCCGGATCAGGGGGGGCGCCGTCCCCTTTATCGAAGAGGCTGCGGAAATCCACCAGCGTGAAGCCGAAAGTCCGGGCGAAGAGGCGCTGCCACTGGACATATTCCGACAGCCTGAGTTCCAGGCGGGGAAAATCGGTGAGGCCGGCCCAGTCCGGCCGCAGGCGCTCAAGGGCCAGGGGCGGCAGGGTGGCGATCAGGGCCCGGAGGCCCCGGCTCCGGGCCTGCTGGACGATGGCCGACAGGTTGGCCCGGGCCCCGGCGCTGTCGTCGCCGGCCATGAGGTCGTTGCCGCCGCCGGTGACCAGCAGCAGTTGGGGATTGTGATCCAGCACATCGCGCTGGAGACGGGCCAGCATGCCCCCGGTGGTGTCGCCGTTGACGCCCCGGTTCAGAAGCTGATGCCCGCTGGCCTCGGCCGCCAGGGTCACCCACTTGTCCTCATGGGCCAGTTCATAGCCGAAGGTCAGGCTGTCGCCCAGACAGACCACTTTCATATTGTTACACCGTATCCAGACAGATCGGCACCGGCCGGAAGGCGTTGACGTCGAAGAGCCCGCCGGAAGTCAGCTTCAGCTCGGGAATGACCGGCAGGGCCAGGAAAATCAGGTTGACCAGCGGGTGGAAGGTCTCCGGCAGCCCCAGCCGGCGGTGGGCGGCCTCGATGATCTTTTCCAGCCCGGCGGCCACTTCGGCGGCCGGGCGGTCGCTCATCAGGCCGCCAATGGGCAGGGGCAGGGCGGCCAGAAGCTCTCCGGCCCGGACTACCGCGTAGCCGCCGCCGATTTTTTCCACTTCCCGGGCCGCCAGCAGCATGTCCGGGTCATTGTCGCCGGCCACGATCAGGTTGTGGGAGTCGTGGGCCACGCTGGCGGCGATCGCCCCGTTTTTGAGGCCGTAGCCGGACAGGACGCCGAGCCCTGTTTCGCCGCTGGCCCGGTGGCGCTCGATGACCGCCAGCTTGTTCAGGCCGGGATTGAGGGCCGCCTCAAAATCGCCCCGGGCGTTCCTTTTGACCGTCAGGCTCAAATTTTCGGTCAGCAGGCTGTTGGGCACATTGCCGATAACCCGGATACGTCCGCCGGCCAGGGGCAGCCGGAAGGAATTTTCGTTCAGGGCCGGCAGCCTGACCGTATTCAGGACCTTCGCGGAGACATAGCCGTCGGGTTCCACGCTCAGGCGGCCGTCCCGGGCCACTTCCCGGCCGGCGATAAAGACCCGGCCGACTTGAAATTCCTTCAGGTCGCGCACAATGACCAAATCGGCGTCCCAGCCCGGGGCCAGGCCGCCTTTGCCCTTCAGGCCGAAACATTCGGCCGCGTTGAGGGTGGCCAAAGCCACCGCGGCCGGGGGATCGAAGCCGTCGGCCACGCACTGGCGCAAAAGCCTGTTCAGGTGCCCGGTGGACAGGATGTCGGCGGCCTCCCGGTCATCGGTGCACAGAACGCAGCGCCGGGCATTGGCCGGGCTGACCCCCTTCAGCAGTTCCCTGAGATCGTTGGCGCTGGAGCCCAGGCGCATCAGCACGTACTGCCCCAGGCGCAGCCGCTCCTTCATCTCGGCCAGGGTGCTGCATTCGTGGTCGGTGCGGATGCCGGCCGCCACATAGGCCGCCAGATCCCGGCCGCCGACCCCGGGGCTGTGGCCGTCGACGGGCCGGCCGTGCCGGGCGGCCATCAGCAATTTCTCAATCACCTCCGGGTCCCGGTTGATGACCCCGGGATAGTTCATCATTTCGCCCAGACCCAGCACGCCGTCCTCTTCGATCAGGCTTTCCAGGTCTTCAGCCGTGAGCACGGCCCCGGCTTTTTCGAAAGGGGCGGACGGCACGCAGGACGGCAGCATGATCCGCACCGTGAGCGGCAGCCGGCGGGAGGCTTCCAGCATGTAGCGGATCCCGTCCAGGCCGCTGACATTGGCGATTTCATGGGGATCGGCCACTATGGCGGTGGTGCCGAAAGGCAGAATCAGGCGGGCGAACTGGGCCGGGCTCAGCGATGACGACTCGATATGCACATGCCCGTCGATCAGGCCCGGTAAAACGACGCCCCCTTCGGCGTCAACCGTCTCCCTGGCCTGATAGCCCGGCCCGAAGCCGACGATCAGCCCCTGGCCGACGGCCAGGGGGCCGTCTATCAGTTCCTGGTTGAAGACGTCGACCAGGCGGCAGTTGGCGATCAGAAGATCGGCCGGCCGCCGGCCGGCGGCCATGTCGATGAGCAGATTGAGTCGGTCGCGGTCCATAGGGCCTCCCTTGATCTTGCCAATTATAGCACATTGTTGTATTATTGAAAGAAATAAGCCTTTTATAAGGTACGAGGGACTTTTTAATGAAAGCGCTGTTGTCGATGCTGTTGTTCTCAGGCTGCCTGGCGGCGGCCCCGGCCCTGGCCTGGGGCGAACCGGACCCCATAACCCTGGCCATCCCCCATTTCGAACAGGAAGGCAACAACTGGTGCTGGGCGGCCCTGGTCCAGCAAAGCATAGCCTGGCGCGGTTTAGGCGAGCCCTATCAATGCCAGATAGTCGGCATGGCCAATGCGGCCAGGGAATTGATGCCCTTTGACTGCTGCGCCAACCAGGCGGATTCAAACTGCAACCGCACCGGCACGGTGCCGGAGATCAGATCGCTCATCCAGGCCTACGGCGGCCGGGCCGAATCGGTCTCCCCGCCCGGTACGCCCGAAGAACTCCATTCCTATTTGAGGAATCAAAAAGCCCTTATCTGCGGCGTCAGGGTCGACGCCGTCAACAACCACATATATCTGGTCAAGGGCCTTTACTGGGAAAACGGCCGGGCCATGTTGCTGATCAACGACCCGGCCTTTCCGGCCCCCAGGCGGGAATCGTTTGATGAGGCCCGGGCGACCTGGGTGGAAACCCTGGCCGTCGAATAGAGCTGATCCCAACCGATTGAAAGGAGAAACAATGTCTCAAGCTATTGTCAACACCTTCGCCGGCCGGCTGAAGGAGACCTTCGATCTTCTGGCCAAATTCATCGAGACCTGCCCGGACGACATCTGGGCGGAAAAATTCGGGGGCTGGCCGGTCTGGCAGGAAATTTACCACGCCGTCCGGGCCGTGAATCTCTTCGTGGAAGTGCCCGGGCAGACTCCTCCCCCGCTGCTGGTCAGCCCTGAAGTCTGCGGCCTTAAAGAAGTGGGCGCCGAAGCCCCGCCCCAAGCCCGGATCAGGGAGCAGTGCCTGGCGGCCAGGGAACTGGTGGGCCGGTATCTTGAAAACCTGGAGGATGAAGATCTGCCCAAAAGAAATGAAACCCCTTTCCGCATCATCAATTTTGATCTGACCCACGGCGGCACGCTCTTGCTGCTGGCCAGCCACAACCTCTATCACCTGGGCGCCGGCGACAGCGCCCTGAGAAGCCACGGCCGCCCGGGCGTCTTCTGATGCTGCCCGCCATGGGCGCTTAATAGAAGGCCGGGCGTTTCGCCCGGCCTTCGCCGTTCCCTTTTAAGAAAGCTCAGAAAGGTCGGCGGATGACGGCCGCCGGGCCCAGTTCTTCTTCGATGCGCAGAAGGCGGTTGTACTTGGCGATGCGCTCGCTGCGGGAGGCGCTGCCGGTCTTGATCTGCCCGGCATTGGCGGCCACCGCCAGATCGGCGATGAAAGTGTCTTCGGTTTCGCCGCTGCGGTGGGAGATGACCGTGCTGAAACCGGCCTTGTGGGCCAGCTCTATGGCTTCCAGGGTTTCGGTGACCGTGCCGATCTGGTTGAGTTTGATGAGGATGGAGTTGCCGGCCTTTTCCTCGATGCCCCGGGCCAGGCGCTTGGGGTTGGTGACGAAGAGGTCGTCGCCGACCAGTTGCATTTTCCCGCCCATGGCCGCCGTAAGCTTGGCCCAGCCGCTCCAGTCGTCTTCCGCCAGGCCGTCTTCAATGGATTTGATGGGGTATTTTTTGGCCCAGGCCTCATAAATGGCGATCATCTGGTCCACATTGTGGGCTGATTTGTCGCTTTTGGCAAAGACGTATTTTTTCTTTTTGGCATCGTAAAATTCGGAAGAGGCCGGGTCCAGACAGATGACCACGTCGCTGCCCGGCTTGTAGCCGGCGGCTTTGACGGCCTTGATGATGTATTCCAGGGCCTCGTCGTTGCTTTTGAAGTTGGGGGCGAAGCCGCCCTCGTCGCCCACGGCCGTGCTTTGGCCGGCGTCGCCCAGAAGTTTTTTCAGGGCGTGGAAGACCTCGGCCCCGCAGCGCAGGGCTTCGGCGAAGCTGTCCCCGTAGAGGGGCAGGACCATGAATTCCTGAAAATCCACGCTGTTGTTGGCGTGGGAGCCGCCGTTGATGATGTTCATCATGGGCCGGGGCAGTTCCTTGGCGCCCACGCCGCCCAGGTAGCGGTAAAGAGGCAGGCCCACCGCTTCGGAGGCGGCCCGGGCCACGGCCATGGAGACCCCTAAAATGGCGTTGGCCCCCAGCTTGCTCTTGGTCTCGGTGCCGTCGAGTTCGATCATGGTTTTATCAAGCGCCGCCTGGCTCAGGCCGTCGAGGCCCAGAACGGCCGGGGCGATGGTCTCGTTGACGTTCTTGACCGCGTTTTTGACGCCCTTGCCGTTATAGCGCTTGGGGTCTTTGTCGCGCAGTTCCAGGGCTTCATGCTGCCCGGTGGAGGCGCCCGAAGGCACGGCCGCCTGGCCGAAATAGCCTTCTTCCAGCCAGACATCCACCTCCACGGTGGGGTTGCCCCGGGAGTCTAAAATTTCGCGCGCATGGACATCGATGATCGGATACATAAGTCAAGCCTCCAGTCTGTGGGATGGATTTATCTGAGGCCCGCTCCGGCCTCGCGAAGCAGAATCAATTCCCGCCCCTTGACGCTCAAAAGAGTGGGATCAACTGAATATTCACCGCCGGCGTCAAAGCTGAAGGGCCCGGTGGCCCCGGGCACGGCCCCGCCCTGAAGCAGGTTGCGGCGCACGGCTTCCCGGCTTTCGGCGCCCTGCCCGAGGGCTTTGATGACCGCCAGGCCGGCGTCATAGCCGTAGGCCGCGAACTGGTCCGGGACATAGCCGTAGGCGCTTTGGAAATTGGTGATGAAACGCCGGCTTTCCTCCCGCCGGCTGAGTTCGCTGAGGGCCACCGGGATGACCGCGCCCTGGACATAACGGGAAGAGCCCACCAGAAAATCCTGGCTCAGCCAGAGGGGCGAACCGAGATACTGCATTTTGGTGACGTCGTAGAAGGCCAACTGGGCCAGGATCTGGGCCACCGGCCCGGCCGAATCCGGGAGATAGAGGGCGGTGAAGTCGGTCGGGGCCTGGTAGCTTGAAGAAACCTTGCGTTCGGCCGGGCCGCCGGTCAGGCCCGAGACCAGGGCGCTCCAGTCCCCGGTTTGCGGGTCATAAGACTCGGCCACGGTCAGCTCCGCCCCCAGGCGGCGGACCTCGTTTTCAAAATAGCCGTAAATGGGCTTGCCGTAATTGTCGTCGGGGTAGAGGATGCCCAATTGCCGATGCCCCTGAACCAGCACGGTGTAGCGGGCCACGGCCTCGGCCTGGTGTTTGGGGGTCAGGAAGATCCTGAAGATATTGGGGCCGATGGCCGTCAAATTGCTCTGCTGGCTGACGGCGATCAGCGGCAGGCCGGCCCGGTCGGCGGCCTGGGCGGCCGAGGCCGTCTCCCGGCTCAGGACCGGCCCGACCACGGCCAGCACTTTGGGGTCGGCCGCGGCGGCATTGACCAGGCGCACGGCTTCTTCAGCCGAGCCCCGGCTGTCCATGACGTTCAGGCCGATGGAACCGGCAGCCGAGAAAGCGGCAACGGCCAGTTTCAGGCCGGAGACGATTTCCTGGGCGTATTTGGCCGAGGAACCCTCGCCTGACAGGGGCACGATGACGGCCAGGGTCACGTCGCCGATGGTTCCGATCCGCCCCATGCTGGCCGGCGGGGCGGCTTCGGCCAGGGCGGCGCCGACCGTCTGGCGGGGATCGTAATTTTCCGCAAAAGCCGGCGGCGGCAGGGCGAGGCCGGGCTTGTCGGCCGCCTCTCTCAGGGCCCGCACCTGGGGCATCAGGCGGTGGGTGCTGAAGTAGCGGCTGAAATATTCAGCCTGGGTCAGGGCCCGGTCCCGGTCGCCGGCCTGCAGCGCCTGACGGATAAGCAGATAGGCGGCCTCCGGGCCGGGAAAATTCTGGCCGTATTGCTTTTGGATCTGCTCCAGGGTTCCCGGGTTCAGGCGGGTCAGGCTGGCCAGGGCCCCTTCTTCGGCCTCGGCCTTATCCCGGCCGGCGGAGCTGCGCCAGGCGCTCAGAAAATTAGAGGCCGCCTCCGGGTAAGCTCCCCTGGTCCACTGGCTTTGAGCCAGAATCAGGCGCAGACGGCTTTGGCGGGCCGCGTCCCGTTCCTTGGCCAGGAGAGAGGCGGCCAGAGTCTCGGCCCGGGCCGCGTCGCCTGAGGCCAGATAGACCGCGGCCAGACGGGGCCCGGTTTCGGCCGTGAATTCCCCGGCCGGATAGCGGTTGAGCAGAAGCTCGTAGGCCGAGGCCGCGTCATTGAGCTGCCCGGCCTTTTCGGCCGCCAGGCCATAGGCGGCCAGAACGGATTCCAGGCGGGGCGAATCGGGTTCGGCCGCCAGGTATTTTTTGTAATAATCGACCGCCGCCCCATACTGCCCCTGGCTGTAGGCCGCTTCCGCCGAAGCCAGAATCCCGTCAGGCCCGGAGCGGGCGCCGCCCTGGGGCGTGGTGGTGGAAGTGCGGGTGCTGACCGGCAGGCAGGCCGCGCAGAAAACGAGGAGCAGAGCCAGAACAGGCAGCGACAGACGTTTCACAGGCATTGGCGTTCCAACTGTTAAAATCCCATTTGGGCCAACAGGTCATTGACCGCGTGCTGGTCGAGGCGGGTTCCGTCGCCCGGCCCCATAAGAACCGAGCCGCCCACTTTTTCCAGGGCCTTGTCGACTTCTTCCTGGGCCATTTTTTCGGCCCGGCCGGATTTCGGGTCCTCCCCGCTTTCCTGGTGGACCTTGATCTTGGTGTTGAAGGAAACCAGAATGGCCAGCAGCTGCATCTGGATGTCGCCGATCGTGGCCACCACCTTCATTATGCGCTGGCCGGAGAGATCCTGGAAGGACAGGGTTTCCAGAATGTGGGTCAGCTGGGAGCTGGTCCGCTGAATAAGCTGATGGGCCAGGCCCACGGTTTTGACGATGGTGTCGCGGTCCCTGGTCAGGATGGAAGTGTAAATCGAAGGATTTTCCGCCGCCTCCGGCGCGGCCCCTTCTCCGGCGTCCGCCGGGGCCGGGCTGTCCGGCTCCGGTTCATCCAGTTCGGCGACCATGGCCCGGATGGCCTTGAGATCATCCAGGGAGCAAACGGCGCCGGCGGCCGGCTTTTCAGGGGCTGCCGGGGCTTCCGCTTCAGGGACCGGGGCGGCGGCCGGCGGCGGGGCGGCAGCTGGAATTTCGATTTCCAGGTTCTGGCCCTCAATGGGCAGCACGCTGTCCAGGAAAATGCCGGCCGCGGTCTGATTCATTTTTTTCAGGGTGCCGCGAAAGTCTTCGGAGCCGGTGGCGGCGTAGAGGATTTTCAGGATCGTGGGGATGGGGAAATTATAAAAGCCGTCTTCCTCGTCCACCGTGGCGGCCGTCTCCGAGAGCTTGTCGGCGATTTCCCGGCCGTTGAAAGACC
The DNA here is from genome assembly GCA_031263565.1 of Candidatus Adiutrix sp. Lineage (GTDB taxonomy): Bacteria > Desulfobacterota > Desulfarculia > Adiutricales > Adiutricaceae > Adiutrix. The sequence continues at coordinate 13,237 of JAISFR010000115.1, forward strand.
CGGCCTGGGCCTCCCGCATCAGCTTGATGTGATCTTTAACCGATTCGTTGGTGCAGAGTTCGTAGAGGGTCTGGAAAACCACATCCACATCAAAGCGAACGAGGCTTAGGCTCTGGGCGGGCGCGGCGGCTTCGGCCGCCGGGGCGGGTTCGGGCCCGGTCGGGGGCGTCTCGGCCGGGGCCGGGTCGGCCGCCGGCGGGCTTTCGGCCGAAAGTTTCAGAAGTTTCTCAATATAGTCTTTAAGTTCGCCCAGTTTTTCGAGGAAAACCGGGGAGGCCGGGGGCCGGCCGCGGGGCCTGGCCTGGGGAGGCCCGGCCCCGGCGGACGGGGCCTCCTGAACCGAGGCGGCCGTCAGAACCGTCTGCTGCAGAATATCCATCTGCCGGCGAAGCTGGTCCATGTCGGTCTGGATCTGATCGGCCGAATCCATGATGCTCATGGAGGCCTTTTCCGTGATTTTGACTATTTCCTCCAACTGGCCTTTGGCGTTTTCCAGTTGCCGGTCGGTCTGGTCCAGGTCGCTGCTGGTGATCTGGGCGGGCAGTTCCTCGACTGAAACCGAGAGCTTGCGGGCCAGATGCCCTATTTTGTCAAAAAGTTCTTCGGAAAGTTCCTGAAAGAAGGTGGGGTAGGCGCCGCCTGGGCTGCTTTGGCCTTCGGCCGCCCGGGCGGCCTCCATCAGGTCCTGGCAGACTTTGATCTGATAAACCGCTTCCGGGGTGACGATTCTGAACTCGCCGACGCCCAGCTCAAAAGCGATGACCGGAGGGTTGGAAGAACTCATAAAATCCCCAAATGGCCTTGGCTGCCCCGGGGGGCTCCAGAGCCTGACGTTTGGTTGCCGGAATGACGGCGCTTAGGGGCTGTCATCAAATTATTAAAAGACAGGCCCGGCCTCCAGCGGCCAGATGCGGCCCAGAAGCTTAAGCCGCCAGACATAGAGGCCGTGCGGCGGGAAATAGCGGCAGCCCCTGACCTGGGCCAGGATAAGCAGCCGCGCCTCGGTTTCCGGAGAGGCCGTCTGTAAAGAACCGTCCCGGTCCAGGCTGAAGCCCGGCACTGTCAGGCTGAGGTTCAGCATCCGGCCCGGGGTTCCGGCCTGACTGAAAAGCCATAAAGGGCGGCCCCGGCGTTCAGCCAGCCGGCCGTCAAGGTTCCGCCCGTCGGTTTCGGCCGCGCTGACGGGCCAATCAGCCCCTGGCTGTAAAAAGGCCGCCAAATCCATGATCAGATAACCGTTGCCTCAATCGCCTCGGGTTTGTTGATCGTCGCCTCCGCCTGAAATTGCGCCGGCCGGCCAAATTTCAAAAGAGCCCCTGAGGAAGCCCTTAGAAAAACAATATCTTAGTTTATATTAGCCTGAAGAGCAAGTCAAGCCGGGTGCAGGGATGTGTGGGGGGCAATTAAAATGTCCGTAGTAATAGCGCGGGAATTGTCCTGTTATGAGGAAGGAGGGCTTGAAGGTCTGGGGGATAGGCGCCTGGAGGGTGCGAACGTGGTCCGAATGGGACCGGCGCGCCAGTCTTCGACCCTACCGATGAGCGGGATGTGGAAACGGAGCCACGGCCACCGCGCCACATCCCGACTCTACTGGGTGGCCGGTCATTGCATTGCTTTTCAAGCCCGGATGAAGTATAATCCACCCGATGTCACCCCTGCTTAAAAGCCGTATATTCAACCCTTTTGGGCCTTGATAAGGACCGCCCGCCAATGACGGTGGAACCCGAAACAGTTTACAGGGCCGCGCTGATCGGCCTGGGCCGGGTAGCCTGGAAGTATGATGCCGCCCGCGGCCAAAGCGAAACCGTCCTGAGTCAGGCCGGGGCCATGCTGAAAAACCCGGCCGTCGAGCTTCTGGGCGGCTGCAGCCCGCTTAAGGCCGACCGCGACGGCTTTGTGGCCTGGGCTCCGGGCCTTAAGGTCTATGAACGGGCCGAGGAAATGCTGGCCGGGCTCCGGCCCGACCTGGTGGGCATCTGCTCGCCGACCGGCGGCCACTTCCGGCAGGCCCGGCTTTGCCTCGAGGCCGGGGTGAGGGCCCTGTGGCTGGAAAAGCCGCCCACGGAAAGTCCGGCCGAGCTGGAAGAGCTGATCAGCCTGGCCGGCGATAAACAGGCCGTGGTCGGCGTCAACTATACCCGCCGCTATCTGCCGGGCTACGCCCGGCTGCGGGAACTGCTGGCCGGCCGGGCCTACGGCCCCTGCCGCCTCATTCGCCTTTTATATTCGCCGGGGCTGGCCCGCAACGGGGTTCATCTTTTGGACCAGCTCTTTTACCTGACCGGGGCCGGCGGCTATGAGCTTTTGTGGTCCGAAGCCGGGGCCGGGCCCAGCCCGTGTTTCGTTTTAAGGCTGTCCACCGGCCACCTGGTCCAGGGCGCGGGGGGCGACTGGCCCTACCACAGCAATGACCTGGAGCTGGTCTGCGACAACGGCCTGCTGGCCATCATCAGGGGCGGGAAAACCGGCCGGGCTGAGAAAATGGCCGAAAACGACCTCTTCCCCGGTTTTTATGACCTGAGGGACGACCAGGAGGCCCCCCTGGGCCGCCTCGGCCTGGAGGGCTATATGGAGGCCGCGCTGGACGATATCGTCGCCTGCCTGGCCCGGGGCGGGCGGCCCCGCAGCAACCTGGAAACGGCCCGTTTGAGCCAGAGGCTGCTGAACGATATCTTAACGGGGGCCGGGACATGATTTTCTGTGCGGCCGCCGACCCCGGCGGCAGCCGGGCCTTGCTGCCGGTCGTGGAGGAGCTGGCCCGGCGGGGCCGGGAGCTCAGGGTGCTGGACCACGGCTTTCTGGGGCGGGAACTGCCGCCGGAACTGAAGGGCCGCCTTTGCCCCCCGCCTGAGGCTGAAGCGGCCCTGGGCGCGGCCGGCTGTTTTCTGTTCGGCTCCAGCGCCGCGGACGGACTGCCGCTGTCCCTGGCCCGGAAGGCCAAGGCCCTGGGGCGGCCGACGGTGCATGTGCTGGATAACTGGAGCGGCTATGCCAGCCGCCTGGATACCGACGGCCGGGGCCTTTTCATTCCCGATATTTACGCGGTCATGGACCGCGAAGCTTGGCAGGGCGCCGTCAGCGGCGGTCTGCCTGAAAGCTGCCTTGAGGTGACCGGGCACCCGTCTCTGGCCGCCCTGGGGGGCTACGTCCGTCGGCGGCAAAAAATCCCGCCCCTGGCCGCCCGAAGAGATTTGGGCCTGCCGGACGACAAGCTGCTGCTGGCCTTTGCCAATGAGCCCCTGCGGCTGGTGCTGGGCCCTGACTTGACGGCCGCCGGTCATTACGGTTTCACTGAAGACCAGGTGCTGCCGCTCTGGGCCGAAGCCCTTTTACCCTGGGCCGACCGGATCGAGGCGCTCATTCTGCCCCACCCCAAGGACGACCCGGCTGAACTGGCCGAATTGTGGCGCAAAAGCGGCCGGGGGCTGCCGGGCCGAGTCTTGCGTTTGCCTGAGGGACGCGCTATATTGCCCATAGCCGACGCCCTGGCCGGAATGGCCTCCATTCTGCTTTACGACGCCTGGATTTGCGGCTGGCCGGTTCTGTCCCTGCAGCCGGGAGTCAGGGCCGAAGCCATTCGCCGTTTTTCCCGGCTGCCGGGGCTTCATTATGCCGGGTCTGAACAGGCTGTGGGCGCGGCCGTCCAGGCCTGGCTGGCCGAGACCGGCCTGGGCCGGGCTCTTCAGCCCCGGCCGGAGCTGGAATCTCACCTGGCGGCCGCCTCGACCATCGCCGGGCTGGTGGAAAAACTTTTGGAGCAGAGAAAATGAACGTGGCCGTCATCACCGCCCGGGGCGGGTCCAAGCGCATTCCCGGCAAGAATTACAAGCTTTTCGCCGGCAAGCCCATGATCGCCTGGCCCATTGAGGCCGCCAGGGCCTCGGGGCTTTTTGAGCGGATCATAGTCTCCACGGACGCCGATGAAATCGCCGAGGTCGCCCGGCAATACGGGGCCGAGGTCCCTTTCAGGCGCCCGGCCGACTTGAGCGACGACCTGACCCCGACCGCGCCGGTCTTGCTGCACGCCGTCGACTGGCTTGGCCAAAACGGCTGCGAACCGGAATACCTTTGCTGCCTCTATCCCACTTCGCCTTTTATTCTGGCCGACGACCTCAGGCGGGGGCTGTCCGTCCTCGTACAGAGCGGCGCCCCCGGGGCCCTGTCGGTAACCACCTTTGATTTTCCGATCTTGCGGGCTTTCAGGCTCGAGCCCGACGGCGGCCTGGCCTTCAACTGGCCGGAACATGAAATGACCCGCTCGCAGGATCTGCCGGACTTCTATCATGACGCCGGCCAGTTTTACTGGCTGAGAGTCAGGGATTTTCGGGAGCTGAAGAGGCTGGTCATGCCCGGCGCCCGGCCGGTGGTTCTGCCGCGCAAGCGGGTGCAGGACCTGGATACGCCTGAAGATTGGGAATCCGCGGAGCTGATGGCTAAAGCCATGAAGTTGGGGGCGGAATGAAAGCGGCGATTCTAGGCGGGAAACCGGTGCGGGAGAAACCTTTCCCGGCTTACGTCACGGTGGGCGAGGAAGAAAAGCGGGCCGCGGCCAGGGTCATTGACAGCGGGGTGCTGTCGCGCTATCTGGGGGTCTGGCATGAACAGTTCCTGGGCGGGCCCGAGGTGCGGGCCCTGGAGCGGGAATGGGCCGAACACTACGGCGTCAAATATGCGGTGGCCGTCAACAGCGCCACTTCCGGCCTGATCGCGGCCGTGGGGGCGGCCGGCATCGAGCCGGGGGACGAGGTCATCGTCGGGCCGTGGAGCATGTGCATCTCGGCCACGGCCCCTTTGTTTTACGGGGGCATTCCGGTTTTCGCCGATGTCGAGCCCGACTGTTTCTGCCTGGACCCGGCCGCGGTCGAGCGCCAAATAAGCCCCAGAACCAGGGCCGTCATCGTGGTCGACCTCTTCGGCCAGCCCTATGACGCCCCGGCCATCAACGCCCTGGCCGCCAAGCACGGCCTCACGGTCATCGAAGACGCGGCCCAGGCGCCGGGGGCTTCGCTGAACGGCCGGCCGGCCGGAACCCTGGGCCAGATGGGCGTTTTTTCCCTCAACTATCACAAGCACATCCACGGCGGCGAAGGCGGGGTGGTGGTCACCGACGATGAAAACCTGGCCGAACGTCTGCGCCTGATCCGCAACCACGCCGAGGCGGTGGTGGAAAACAAGGGCGTGGCCGATCTGGGCAACATGCTGGGCTTCAATTTCCGGATGACCGAACTGGACGCGGCCGTGGCCCGCTGCCAGCTATTGAAGCTGAAAGCCTTGAATCAGAAGCGCCTGGCCAATGTGGCCTATCTGGAAAAGGGGTTAGCTGAAATCCCGGCCCTGGCCAGGCCCAGGGTGCGGCCGGGCGGCGAGCATGTTTATTATGTCCACGCCTGCCGCTATGATGAAGAGGCGGCCGGCTTGCCGGCGGCCCGCTTTGTGGAGGCCCTGAAGGCCGAGCTGCCCCCTTTCGAGCTGCGGGAAAAAGAGGGCACCAAGCTGGGGGTCGGCTATGTCAAGCCTTTGTATCTGCTGCCCCTGTTTCGCGAGCGAATCGCCTTTGGCCGCCAGGGCTGGCCCTTCACCCTGGCCCCGGAGAGGCGCTATGAAAAGGGCCTGTGCCCGGACTGTGAAAAGCTTTACGGCGGGGGGGTGCTGACTCATGAATTCATGCTGCCCAGCCTGGAGCAAAGCGACCTGGATGATGTGATTGAGGCTTTTGGGAAGGTGTGGAAGCTGCGAGCCACTTTATTATGAATCTGCAAATACTGCCGTTAAGCGCTGTGGATGACTATGCCGGCCTAAATTTACCCTCCGCGGCTTATGCGCCGGTGTTCCGCAGGACTTATGCCCAAATTTATGCCGCTTCTTTTATTGAGGATCTCAGTTTCAAGGTTGTTGATGGTAAAAGAGAATTGGCCACTTGTC
>JAISFR010000078.1 GCA_031263565.1 Candidatus Adiutrix sp.
CGGCCAGACGCCCGGCCGACGGGCCGGCCAAACGCCCGGCCGACGGACCGGCCAGACGCCCGGCCGACGGGCCGGCCAAACGCCCGGCCGACGGGCCGGCCAAACGCCCGGCCGACGGGCCGGGCGGCGGCGCCCCGGCCGCCCCGCCCAGTTCCCGCCCCAGCGGTTCGGTGGACTGGGGCATCTGAAGAGTTGGCGGAGAGATTATGAAGTTACTTAGAATTCCGCTTTGGCTGGGGTCGGCCCTTGTTTGGGCTCTGCTGTTTTCCGCCTGTGAGGGGAACCCGGCCTCCCGGCCTGACCCGCCGCCGGAAAGCCCGGCGGCGGGTCAGGCCGCCGAATCGGCGGGCGGGCCGGCGGCGCCGGCCGCGGCCCAGTCCGAGGCCGGGCCGGCCGAAGCGGCGGATGAAAACCCGGTGCTGGCCACGGTCAACGGCCAGGCCCTGTCGCGCCAGATGCTGGAAAGCCAATTGCAGATGGTCGAAGCCGGGCGGCCGGCTTTCTCCGGAGAAAGCAAGCTGAGCGAAGAAGAGCGGGCCACCGAGGCCAGGGCGCTTCGCCTTGAAGTCTTAAACAGCCTGGTCAGCTTCGAACTGGCCTGCCAGGAGGCCCTTCGCCGCGGCTACGGCCCGTCTGAAGCGGAAATCGAAGAGGCCCTGGCCGCCCTGAAAGCCGACTATGAGGAGCCGGATCAACTTCACGAAGCCCTGGACGCCTACGGCGCCAGCGAAGGGGATCTCCGCGATCAACTGGTCAAGACCCTGGCCCTGAAAAAGTGGCAGGAAAATGATTTTCTGGCTTTAATCAAAGTCGACGACCAGGAAGCCCGCCGGTTTTACGAGGCTCATCAGGATTTTTTCCGCCACGGCGAGCAGATCCGGGCCGGCCAGATCTTCCTGACCGTGCCGCTTTTGGCCCCGCCGGCCGAAAAGCAAAAGCTCAGGGCCAAAGCCCGGGATATACTCCGGCGCCTGCGCGCCGGCGAGGATTTCGGCGATCTGGCCGTGGAGTTTTCCGAGGCCCCGGGGGCGGCCGAAACCAGGGGCGGGCTGGGCTGGCTGGAAAAGGGCCAGTCCATGGCCCAGTTTGACGAAGCCGTTTTCAAGCTGGAGCCCGGCCAGGTTTCGGAATTGGTGGAGACCCCCATCGGCCTTCATATCTTCAAGAACCTCGAACGCCGGCCGGCCGGTCTGGAATCTTTTGAAAACATCAGGGAGCCCTTGAAGGAACTGCTGTCCAACCAAAAGCTGGAATCGGCCCTGAGGGAGAAGATGGCCCAGCTCTACCAGGCGGCCGATATCCGGATTCTGGACCCGGAACTGAAAAAGGCCTATGATGACTTTATCAGCGGCCGCGGAGAGCAGAGCCGGGAAACGCTCCGGGGCCAGATCGATCCCCCTCCGCCGGCCGTCAACGGCGGGAATTGATCAACGGGTGACGGAATCAGCCCGGTTCATAAAGCCGCAACAAAGGAGCGCCAATGTCAGGACACAATAAATGGAGCACCATCAAACACAAGAAAGGCGCGGCCGACGCCAAGCGCGGCAAGCTTTTCTCCAGGCTCATCAAGGAAATAACCGTAGCCGCCCGCGAGGGCGGCGGAGACCCCGGCGGCAACCCCCGTCTGCGGACGGCTCTTCTGACGGCCAAGAACGCCAATATGCCCAAAGACAACATCGACCGGGCCGTCAAGCGGGGCACCGGAGAACTCGACGGGGTCAGCTACGAGGAGATCTACTATGAAGGCTATGCTTCGGGCGGGGCGGCCGTTCTGGTCGAGGTGCTGACCGACAACAAAAACCGGGCGGCCTCCGAAGTCCGCCACGCCTTCAGCAAATACGGCGGCAATATGGGCGAGCCGGGCTCGGTTTCCTGGATGTTCGGCAAAAAGGGCTCCATTGTCTTCGAAGACGGGAAGATCAGCGAAGAACAGGCTATGGAGGTCGCTCTCGACGCCGGGGCCGAGGACGTCATCGCCGACGGGGACACGGTGGAGATTCACACCGCGGTGGGCGATTTTGAAGCCGTCAAGGAGGCTTTTGAAAAAACCGGCCTGGAATACTCCACCGCCGAAATTACCTTCGTGCCCACCAACAACCTGGAACTGGCCGGCAAGAACCTGGGCAGCGCCATGAAACTCCTGGACGCTCTCGACGACCTCGACGACGTTCAGAAGGTCTGGAGCAACCTGGACTTCTCCGACGAAGCCGCGGCCGAGCTGGAATAGCCTTGAAAATTATCCCCGGCCCCGCGACTCTTATTCTGGGGGTGGACCCGGGCAGCCGGCACACCGGCTACGGCCTGGTCGGCTCCGCTGGCGGGCGGCTGGAAATGCTGGCCCAGGGGCGCTTTTCGCCGCCGGCCGCCTGGCCTCTGCCCCGGCGTCTGGCCCATATCCATCAGGGGCTCAGCGAGCTGTTGAGCGGCCATCGGCCGGCGGCGGTGGCGGTGGAAGATATTTTCCACGGCCCCAATATCCGCTCGGCCCTGAAGCTGGGCCATGTGCGGGGCGTGGTGCTGCTGGCCGCGGCCCAGGCCGGGGCCGAAGTATATGAATACGCCCCCAGGCTGGTGAAAAGCAGCGTGGCCGGCTACGGCCAGGCCGAAAAGAGCCAGGTGGCCCGCATGGTGGCCGAGCTGCTGAATTTTCGCGGCGATCTGGCCGAAGACGCGGCCGACGCCCTGGCCGTGGCCCTCTGCCATGCCGGCCAGAGCCGTCTGGGCGGCCTGGGGTCCGCCCCCCGAAATTCCCGGCGGGGCGGCTGGCGCGGCCTGACGGAGGCCGATCTGGCCGCCCTGGTCAATTCCAAATAATATTTTTCCGAGCCGGCCCATATGATTACCCACATTCGCGGACAACTGATCAGCAAAAAACCGGGGCAGGCGGTGGTGGAGGCCGGCGGCCTGGGCTATGAGCTGGCCGTCCCTTTAGGCACCTTCCTGGCCCTGCCGGAGCCTCCGGCCGAAGTGGCCCTTTTGACCCGTCTTTTCATCCGCGAGGAGTCCTGGGATCTCTTCGGTTTTCTGAGCAGTTTAGAGCGGGAAAGCTTCTCGGCCCTGACCTCGGTCAGCCGCATCGGCCCCAGGCTGGCCCTGACCATCATTTCGGCCCTGGAGCCGGGAGAACTGGCCCGGGCCCTGATGGTCCGGGATCTTTCGGCCATCGCCGGCATCAAGGGCATCGGGGTCAAGACGGCCGAGCGCCTGATGGTGGAACTGAGGGACAAGGCCCCCAAGCTGGCCGCCCTGGCCGGTTTGAAGGCTGAGGAGCTGAAAGCCGCCCCGGCCCCGGCCCCGGCCGGCCCTGAAGACGATGAGGCGGTCTCGGCCCTGGTCAATCTGGGCTACAACCCGGCCGAGGCCCGCCAGGCCGCCCGGGAGGCTGCCGCCGGGGCCGGCGCCGGGGCCGACCTGGGCGCCGTGCTCCGCCTGGCCCTCAAAGCCCTCACCAAACACAGGTGATCTTTTCAAATGGAGCGTGAACTTTTAAGCCCCCGGCAGTTGGCTGAACAGCCCGAAGCGGCCCTGGAAAAGGCCCTGCGGCCCCAGTCGCTGGCCGACTTTCTGGGGCAGGCCGATTTGAAGGAAAAACTCTCGGTTTTTATCGAGGCCGCCCGCAGCCGGGGGGAGGCTTTGGACCATACCCTCTTTCACGGCCATCCCGGGCTGGGCAAGACCACCCTGGCCCAGATTCTCAGTCTGGAACTGGGCGCCGGCTTTAAAAGCACCTCCGGGCCGGTCATCGAAAGGCCCGGAGATCTGGCCGCCCTGCTGACCAACCTCTCGGCCGGCGACATTCTCTTTATTGATGAAATTCACCGCCTCAGCCCGGTGGTGGAGGAAATCCTCTATCCCGCCATGGAGGATTACAAGCTGGACATCATGATCGGCCAGGGCCCGGGGGCCCGCTCGGTGCGTCTGGACCTGCCGCCCTTCACTTTGGTGGGGGCCACCACCCGGGTGGGGCTGCTGACCCCGCCGCTCAGGGACCGTTTCGGCATCCAACTGCGCCTGGACTATTACCGCCCGGAGGATCTGACCCTGATCGTCACCCGGGCCGGGCGGCTGCTGGGGGCCGCCCTGACCCCCGAGGGGGCCCTGGAAATCGCCCGCCGCAGCCGGGGCACCCCCCGCATTGCCGGGCGCCTTTTGCGCCGGGTGCGGGATTACGCCCAGGTCAGGGCCGGGGGCACCATTGACGGGCCGGTGGCCGACGCCGCCCTGAAAATGCTGGAGGTGGACGCCTGCGGCCTGGACCAGCTCGACCGCCGGATACTGTCGGCCATCTGCGAGCGCTTTCTGGGCGGGCCGGTGGGCCTGGAAACTCTGGCCACGGTGGTGGCTGAAGAGCCGGACACCATTTTGGAGGTCTATGAACCTTTCCTCATTCAGGAGGGTTTCATCCACCGTACCCCCCGGGGCCGGGTGGCCACGGCCCGGGC
>JAISFR010000045.1 GCA_031263565.1 Candidatus Adiutrix sp.
TTGACCATGTCCGGCCAGGTGAATTTCAGACGCTCGGGGCTCACCCCCATGGGCCGCAGGGCTTCGTGGGCCGTGCCCACCGCCCCGGCGTCGGCGCCCTGGCCGTGGTCTTCCCAGGAAGTGCAGACCGTGATGCTCTGGTCGGGGTTCAGTTCCACATAGGCCTGGGAGGAATCCGGGCCGTCCAGGCCGCAGCCGTAAGTGCCCAGGCCGATACCCACGCCTTTTTTATGGGTGGCCGTGGATTCCCGGGCGGCCTTTTCCCTGGCCGCCTGATAGAGCGGGCGCAGCTTGTCGATCTGTTCGGGCAGGGAATAGGCGTCGGGGGTCTGGCCGCTGGGGTTGGTGGCCCCGGGCCGATAGACGTTTTTATAACGCAATTCCAACGGATCCAGCCCCAGTTTTTCGGCCAGCTCGTCCATGACGATTTCGGTGGCGAAACAGGCCTGGGTGCCGCCGTAACCCCGGAAGGCCGAGCCCCAGGCATGGTTGGTGCAGATGGTCCGTCCTTCGCCCCGGATGTTGGGAATGTCGTAGCCGGAACCCATGAACTGAAGGCCGCGCAAGGTCAGAAGATCTCCGAACTCGCAGTAGGGGCCGTGATCCACGTCGTAGTCGGTTTCCATGGCCAGGAGCTGGCCCTCTTTGTTGGCGGCCAGCTTCAGGTTGATGTGGAAGGGGGAGCGTTTGCCGGTATACTGCATCTGCTGCTTATAGGTGAAGTTCAGAAAGCAGGGCCGGCCCGTGGCGATGACGCAGGCGGCCACAATGGCCTCGCAGGTCGGGCTGAATTTGTAGCCGAAAGTGCCGCCCATGGGGTTGGAGGCCAAAAAGAGTTCCTCGGGCTTCAGACCCAGTCCTTCGAGAATCATGGCGTGGTGCAGGTGGATGCCGATGGATTTGCAGTGGATGTGCACCCGGCCCTGTTCGTCGTAATAGCCAAAGGCCACGTCCGGCTCCAGGGGCATGTGGGGGGTGCGGCTGGTGACGATGAAATCCTCGGCCACCACGGCCTCGGGGTCGTTCATGAAGGGCGCCGTATCGGCCCCTTTTTCAATAACGCAGGTGTAATAATGGTTGGGCGTGCCGGGGTGGATCTCAATGGCGTCGGCATCCCGGGCCGCCGGGGCCGAGAGGTAGGCCGGCAAAAGCTCCAGGTCGACCTTGACCTTTGCGGCGGCCGCGTCGGCTTCGGCCTGGCTGAAGGCGCAGACCACGGCCAGGGCGTCGCCGTACTGAAAGACTTTTTTATCGCAGAGAATGGGCCGCTCAAAGCCGTCGCCTTTGTTGCCGGCCATCGGGAGGCCGTTAATGCGGTTGCGCCCCTTGATGTCCTTATGGGTCACCACCTTGAAGACTCCGGGCATCTTTTCGGCCTCACTCGGGTCGAGGCCCTTGATGTTGGCGTGGGAGACCCTGGCCTGCACCAGGGCCAGAAAAAGTTTGTTGGCCGGAAGTTTCAGTCCCAAATCGGCCCCGTAGTCCAGCGAGCCGGTGACCTTGGAGAGAGCCGTCGGCCGGGGATACTTGGAACCCCAGAGGCGGCCGTCGTCAGGCAGATTGCAGTCCAGTTCGGATTCCGGCATTTCGCCGCGCATGACTTTGGCCGCGTCCATGACCGCATCCACCAGGGGGATGTAGCCGGTGCAACGGCAGGCATTGCGGTTTTTCTGGAACCAGTCGCGCACTTCCCCGCGGCTGGGCTGGAGATTGCTTTTCAGGAGGGCCAGACTGGACATGATGAAGCCCGGGGTGCAGAAGCCGCATTGGGCCCCGCCGTGTTTGATCCAGGCCTTTTGAAGGGGGTGGAGTTGGTCGGGGCTGCCGAGGCCTTCGATGGTCAGGATTCGGGCGCCTTCCGGCACCCGGTCCATTTTCAGGATGCAGGAACGGGTCAGTTTGTCGTCCATCAGCACGTCGCAGGCCCCGCATTGGCCTTCGCCGCAGCCGATTTTGGTGCCGGTCAGGAAGAGCTGTTCGCGCAACACGGTTGACAGCTTGGCCTGGGGATCGACGAACAGGTTGCGTTCCAGGCCGTTGACAAAAATTCGTTTTTGAATCATACAGGTCTCCTTCAGGAACCCCGGATGGGGGCGCCCCGGCCGCCCGGGCAACGGCTGGGGCATAATGGTGGGCGGGATAAAGCTGAGGGCGGCTGGTCCTCAACAGGCATCAACAATGGTCTTGGGGGCTGTCCGGTCCGGCGGCCGGGACTCGTCAAAAAAAGATATAAATATTAATATTTGGCTATTATATTTTAATTTGATTTATAACGCAAGCTAAATAATGGAAAATTACTGCCAGTAAGATGATGATATTTTTAGATAAAAAAATTATTAAAAAAATAGCCAAACATTTGAAAATTTGGGTTGACAGCTTCAGATATGATGTGATAGGATTTTACTCATCTCGAAACATAATCTTTAAACGGCCTTTCTTAAAACAACAGGGTTAAGCCCCGGCGGAAATGCAAAATAAACCGCCGCACTGGCCCGGACCGCTCCGCCGAACGGCCCGATTCCACTTTACTATTCAATTCAGAAAGCGAGTATGTTTATGGCTGACTTCCTGTCTCCCTCCGTCAATTTCATCGGCAAAGGCACCTTGGCTGAAATCGGGCCCCGGACCAAAATGTTCGGCACTAAAGCCCTGATCGTCACCGACAAAGTTCTCTCCGGCCTCCCGGGCGGCCCGGTGGACCAGGTTAAAAAACACCTGGAAACGGCCGGCATTCCCTACGCCATCTACAATGAAGTGCCCCCCAACCCCCGCGACACCAGTGTGGCCGAGGGCAAAAAAATCTACCAGGCTGAAAAGTGCGATGTGCTGGTTTCCGTGGGCGGCGGCTCCCCGCACGACTGCGCCAAGGGCATCGGCATTGCCATGACTCATCCCGGCGATCTTTATGCGGATTACGCCGGCATTGAAAAACTGACCAATGCCCTGCCGCCGATCCTCTGCGTCAACACCACCGCCGGCACGGGCAGCGAGGTCACCCGCCACTGCGTCATCACCAACACCAAGCAGAAGGTCAAATTCGTCATCGTCAGCTGGCGGAATCTGCCGATGGTTTCCATCAACGATCCCGAATTGATGCTGGCCAAGCCGGCCGGGCTGACCGCGGCCACCGGCATGGACGCCCTGACCCACGCCGTGGAGTGCTACATCACCCTGGCCGCCAACCACATCACCGACGCCTTGAGCCTGAAGGCCATCCGCCTGATCAGCGACAACCTGCGCCGGGCTGTGGCTTACGGCGAAGACCTGGAAGCCAGGGAGGCCATGGCCTATGCCTCGGTCATGGCCGGCATGGCTTTCAACAACGCCGGCCTGGGCTACGTCCACGCCATGGCCCACCAGTTGGGCGGCCTTCTGGACATGGCCCATGGCGTGGCCAACGCGGTGCTCCTGCCCCATGTGGAGCGCTGGAACCTGATGGTCAATCCCAAGAAATTCGCCGACATCGCCGTGGCCATGGGCGAGAACATCGACGGCCTGGGCATGATGGAAGCGGCCGAAACGGCCATCAAGGCCATTGAGCGCCTCTCTAAGGACGTCGGCATCCCCAGCGGCCTGGCCTCCCTGGGGGTCAAGGAATCCGACCTGGAACCCATGGCCGTCACCGCCCTTCAGGACGGCAATGCCGGCTGCAACCCGCGCAAAGGCAACCAGGACGACATCGTGGCCATGTTCAAGGCCGCTATGTGAGCCTCAGGCCACTGGTCAGATAAAGCCAAAACTTTCGGCGCCGAGGGGCTCCGGTCCAGCAGTTCTCAAAGTAGGCCCGATTATAAAAATAGCCGGTCGCCCCGGAGAGGGCGACGGAGCGGAGCGACCGGTCAGGTCGGCCAATCCGTCCCCTGCCGGGCAAAAATCGCCCTTTTGGCCCGGCTACGACCAGAGCGCTTGAAGATGGAAAGCTACTTTGAGAATCGCTGGCTCCGGTCGCGGAAGCGGTTCCGCGGCCGGGCCGGCTTTATCCGGGGCGCTGGCGGGGAGGAAGGCATGTTCACTTTTGAAACTGTTTTGATGGCTTTCACCGGGGGGCTTTTCGGGGCCGCCCTGGGGGCGCTGTGGTCTTTCTGCCTCTGCGGCCTGGTGACCATGATCGGCTGCGCGGTCGTTCTGGCCGGCGGGCCGGATTTTCTGCTGCTTCAGGTCGGCCTGGGGCCGGTCTTCGGCCCGCAGGCCGGGGGTTTTCTGGCCGGGGTCATCGCCGCTTCCTATGCCGGAGCCCGGGGCAAACATCCCGGCGGCTCGGGCCGGGATATCCTGACCCCCCTGATCGGGTCATCCTGGGATGTACTGCTGGTCGGCGGCCTGGGGGCCGTGGCCGGGGTGCTTTTGCCGCCGCTTCTGGCCTCCGTTCCCGTCATCCGGGAATTCGACCACCTGGGCCTGTCCATCATCGTGGTGACTTTTGCCGCCCGGGCCGTTTTTTATAAGGAAGGCCCCTTCGGCCGCAAAGATTCCATCGCCAGACACGGCCTGATGAGCACCGACCATTACGGCCTGTCCTGGGTCGGCTGGATGTCGCCGCCGTCGCGGCTTTTGATCGTCGGCGCGGGCGCCGGCGGGCTGGCCGGAGCTGTGGCCCGTTTCTCAAGCGAAGCCCTGGGGCCCCTGGCGGCTGCCGGCTCGGTCAGTCCGGCCGGGGCGGCCACCGTGCCCATTATTTTCTGTTGGGGTCTTTCGGCGGTGATGCTGACCGGGCTACAACTGGGGCAGGGCAATGTCCAGAAGGTGCCGGTGACCCATTGCATGGCCGTGCTGGGGGCCCTGAGCTTCATTTACACCGGTTCCCTGATCGGGGCGGTGGCCGGCGGCATTTTCGGGGCCTTTCTCCAGGAACTCTGCGCCCGGCTCTTCATCAACCACGGCAGCGATCACCTCGACCCCCCGGCGGCCGGCATCGCCTTTGGCGTTTTCACCCTCAATATCATTTTTAAACCGGAATGGTTTGGTTTGGCCCGGCTGCTGGCCGGGAATTAACCATTTATTTGATCTTTGGTCATGTTTCGTGTTATATTGTTTAAAAATCAGCCGCGCCGGGGTCGCCACCTTGTGCGGCTTTAAACAGG
The DNA here is from genome assembly GCA_031263565.1 of Candidatus Adiutrix sp. Taxonomy (GTDB): domain Bacteria; phylum Desulfobacterota; class Desulfarculia; order Adiutricales; family Adiutricaceae; genus Adiutrix. The sequence continues at coordinate 5,082 of JAISFR010000045.1, forward strand.
TTGCGTCTCATGGCTCACACAAATAAAAACACGGCCGCCAAAGAGCTGGAGACCGCTCCGGCTTTGGCCCGGAAGCCCCGGCTGATCCGGATCGCTCCGTCCGTCTCGTCTTCTTCAGCTTCCTTAGGCAAACTCTTTAAGCCGGCCGCCAAAAAAGATAAAATCCCCACAGTCATCATCCGGCAGATCCGCTCGGCCATCATGCAGGGCAAGATTCGCCCCGGCCAGGCCCTGGCCAATGAAAAGGAACTCATCGAGCAGTTCGGGGTCAGCAAGCACACCCTCCGCGAAGCCCTGCGCACCCTTGAAGGCATGGGCCTGATCACCATCAAGCGCGGGGCCGGCGGCGGGCCGGTGGTCAGCGAGATCGACATCGACACCGCCCGGGATTATTTTTCCAGCTTCCTCTATTTTCAGAATGTGGCCCGCCCGGACATCTCCGAACTGCGCAAGCTGGCCGAGCCCTACATCGCCCGCCGGGTGGCCGAAACGGTCACCCCGGAAGTGGTGGCCGACCTGGAAAAAATACAGGGCGAATGTCGGGAACTGGTCGAACAGGGCAAAAGCCTGGTGGGCGCCGAAGCCGAAATAATGTTCCACGTCTATCTGGCCCGCCACACCAACAACAGCATCCTCTGGGTGCTCATGGATTTCGTCAACAACATGCTGGCCGACATCAAAATGGCCATGAAGCCCGGCCAGGAATTTTCCGAACAGGTTCTGGTCGACCATCAGAAAATCCTGGATGCCATCAAGGCCGGCGATCCGGATCAGGCCGAACAGGCCATGTACGATCACATCTGCAAAGTGGCCGACGGCCTGGATTTGATTGACCGCGACGAGCTGAAATAGAGAACTGCGCCGGTAAGCCGGCAATATATGAAGCCCCCTTCAAGCCTCTGGGTCTGAAGGGGGCTTTTTTGAGCCGAAAACGTGGCCGATGGGAAGTTTCGGAGCTTCCCCGAGGCCGGCCTACAGTTCGCGGTTGATGGTGCCTTCCCAGGTGGAGACGCGGGCTTCCTGGGATTCCTGGGGGGAGACCCATTTGGTGGTCACGGTTTTCACCTTGGTGTAGAAGCGCAGACCGTCCCGGCCGAGGCAGTGGAGGTCGCCGTAAAAGGAACGCTTGTGCCCGGAAAAGGGGAAGAAGCCCAGGGGCACCGGAATGCCGACATTGATGCCCACCATGCCCCCGTCGGTCCGGAGGCTGAATTCCCGTCCGTAGTGGCCGCTTTGGGTGAAGATGGAAGAGCCGTTGGCGAAGGGGTTGGCGTTCATCAGGGCCAGGCCTTCCTCAAAGTCCCTGACCCGTTTGACGCAGAGCACCGGGCCGAAAATTTCCTGGTCGCCCGCGCTCATGCCGGGTTTTACTCTGTCCAGAATGGTGGGGCCGACGAAATAGCCGTTTTCAAAACCTTTCGGCCGGCAGCCCCGGCCGTCGAGCACCATTTCCGCGCCCTCTTCCAAAGCTTTGGCGATCCACTTTTCCACTGATTCCTTCTGGGCCGCGCTGCCCAGGGGGCCCAACTGGGTGGCCGGGTCGTAGGCCGCGCCGATCACCAGTTCCAGGGCCAGTTTCTTCATGATCCTGACGAATTCATCGGCCACCGATTCCTGGATGACCACCACCGGGAGAGCCATGCAGCGCTGGCCGGCGCAGCCGAAGGCCGAGTTGATGATGCGCCGGGCGGTCCATTCCAGGGGGGCGTCCTCCAGCACCAGGGCGTGGTTCTTGGCCTCGGTCAGGGCCTGGACGCGTTTGCCGGCCTTGGCGGCCGCGGCGTATATTTTGAGGCCCACCGATTCGGAGCCCACGAAAGAGACGCCGTTGATTTCCGGGTGCTCAATCAGGGCGGTCAGTTCTTCCCGGCTGCAGGTGACCAGGTTGACCACGCCCCTGGGCAGCCCGGCTTCAATCAGCAGCTCCAACAGACGCATACCGGTCTGAGGCACCATGGTGGCCGCCTTCAGCACCATGCAGTTGCCGGCGGTGATGCAGACCGGGATGAACCAGCCAAAGGGGATCATGGCCGGGAAATTGTAGGGGGCGATGCCCAGAAAGACGCCCACGGCCTCCCGGTAGAGATTGATGTCGTGCCCCCGGGTGGCCTCCATCAGGGCGTGGCCCTGAAGCTCCAGGGGCGCGCCCAGGGAAAGCTCGCAGGCCTCGATGACCTTATGCACGTCGCCCTTGGATTCCTCAAGATTCTTGCCCATTTCCGTAGCCACCAAAGTGGCCAGCTCGTCAAAATGCCGGTTGACCAGCTCCCGGAATTTGAAGATCACCTGGGTCCGCATGGCCACCGGCTTGGACGACCATTCCGGAAAGGCGGCCCGGGCGGCCAGCACGGCCGCCTCGACTTCCTCTTTGCTGCAGATCGGCGCTTCGGCTATCTGCACGCCCAAGCTGGGGTTCATCACCGGCGAATACTTGCCGGAGACTGATTCCCGCCACTCGTTGTTGACGCAGTATTTGAGTTTTTTGACGGCCATGGGGCTTCTCCTTTATGTTTTTGACGGCCTACAGGGCCGCGTAATACAGTTGAATGATCTCTTCCTTGGTGGCCGGCCGGGGGTTGTTGCCGGGGCTGCCGCTGGCGATGGCGTCTTCGGCCATTTTGCCGACCACCGGGTCAAGCTTTTCTTTACTGACGCCCAGTTCGGTCAGGGTCGGCACCTGGAGTTGTTTGATGATCGCCTTGACCGCGGCCGCGCCGCTTTCGGCCGTCTTGACCTCATCGCCGAGATCGGGCAGGCCCATGGCCCGGGCCACCCCGGCGTAGCGCTGATAGTCGCCGGGGAGCGAAAAATCCATGACCACGCCCAAAAGGCAGGCGTTGGAGACCCCGTGGGGCACATGGAAGAGGGCGCCCACCGGCCGGGACATGCCGTGGACCAGGGCCACCGAGGCGTTGGAAAAAGCCATGCCGGCCTGGAGCGAGCCCAGCATGGTCTGGCGGCGGGCTTCGATATTCCCGGGCTCGGCCCAGGCCAGGGGCAGGTTTTGCGAAATCAGGCCGACCGCGCTTAAGGCCAGAAGGTCGGTCATGGGCTGGGCCTTGCGGGAGACATAAGCCTCAATGGCGTGGGTCAGGGCGTCCAGGCCGGTGGCCGCGGTCAGCCCTTTGGGCATTTTAAGGGTCAGGAGCGGATCGACCAAAGCGGTTTTGGGCATCACCCGGGGGCTGGAGATGAGCATTTTAATGTCCCGCCGGGTGTCGGTGATGATGGTCACCGCCGTGGCTTCGCTGCCGGTGCCGGCCGTGGTCGGGATGGCGATGACCGGCAGACCCTCCAGGCTGAACTTGTCCGCGCCCATGTAATCCTGAATGCGGCCGGGGTTGACGGCCATGGCGCTGACCGCCTTGGCCACGTCAATGGGGCTGCCCCCGCCGCAGGCGACCAGAACCTCTCCGCCGCTATCTTTCAGAAGGGCCAGGCATTCGTCGACATGGGCCAGGGTCGGTTCCTGGTTGACCCCGGAATAGATGGCGTAGTCCAGGCCTTCATCGCTCAGGGATTTGGTGACGACGTCAATGGTCCCGGAGGAAACCAGAAAGGCGTCGGTGATGATTAAGACTTTCCGAGCTCCGAAGCGCCTGGCCTCGGCGCCGGTCCGTCGGGCGGCCTCCTCTCCGAAACAGATGGTCGGGGGGACTCGCAACACATTGACGCTCATGAACGGCTCCTTATCTTCCGGAAGCCCGGCTCAGGGGCGGCCGGTAATGATGAAATTGAGGTTGATGATTTTTATTATAGCCAATTCGGGGTCCCTGTCAACAAAATTTTATAATGTTTGGCTATTTAATGTAACTGCAAAAATTTTCTACGAATTTGTCCGCCTGGCCCTGGCGGTCAAAATTACCTGATCTTCCAGTCCCTGAGTTTCCCGGCCACGGTCCGGGGGATTTCGGCGCCGAAGCGCAGGCTGCCGGGCCTTTCCGGGGGGCTGAGCCGTTTTTGGAAAAGCTCGTTCAGTTCCTGACGAAGAATGTGCTCGTCAGCTCCGGGCCTGGGCGCCACAAAGGCCTTCAGTCGTTCCCCCTCGCCGGGCTTCATCGGGCGCACCGCCGCTTCCAGCACCTGAGGGTGTTCTTGGATCAGAGCGGCCACCCGCCGGGGATAGACATTGACCCCGGCCACCTGTACGGCCATATCCAGGCGGCCGAGGGGCAGGAAGTGGCGGGGGCCATACCATCGCAGCCTGTCCGGCAGGGGCTGGAGCAGGCGGCCGCCTTCAGGGTTCGTCCGCTCCAGGTTCAGGTCGTCGGCCTTGCGCCAGTGACCGAGAAGCTGAAAAGGTCCGGGCGTTTTTCGCCAGCCCACGGCCCCGGTTTCCGAGGCGCCGTAAATTTCGGTCATTGACTGGAAGCCCCGCGAAGTCATTTCCTGAAAAAGGGCTTCCGGGCAGGGGGCGGTGGAGCTCAAGAGGCTGACCCCTTCGGGAGGCGAAGCGCTGAGGCGGCTCAGTAAAAGCGGAAAAATCAGCAGCAGGTCGCCCGGCCGCAGGGCCGCCATCACCACGCTCGGCAGCGGGGCCACCGAAACAGCCGGAATTTTCAACCGGCCGGGCATCAGCAGCCCGAAAACCAGGCCAAAGGAATGCATCAGCGGCACGGTGGCCACCACCCGGTTGAGATGGCCGAAGAGTTGGGCGGTCTCTGAAATTTCCTGTCTCAAGAAGGCTTCGGAACTGGGGTGGGTTTGTGGTTCCCCGGTGGATCCGGAGCTGTGAAAAATTACCTGCCGCCGGCCGGCCAGCCACCTTTGCCGCAGTTCCCGGGCATAGTCGGCCAGGGTGAGCTCGGCCGGGGGCGGCGGAGCTTCCAGTCCGAAGAAGCCGGCCAGGTTCCGGTGCAGTGCAGGTATGGACTCAGCCGTATCCAGAAGTGTCGGCAGGCGCAGTTCGGCCGAGTTTTGCCAGTCTGGAATGGAGGGCGGCAGGCCTTTCAGCCGGCTATAAAACGACCAGATCCCGCTGTGGACCAGTTGGAGAAAATCGTCTTCACTCAAAAGAGCCGAAGCCCGGTCAAGGTCAAGGCTCATGATCCGGCCTCCCGAGTTTGAATTTCAAGCCGGCCCGGGCCGCAGCGGACAGTCCGGGCCGGGTTCGGCGCCAGAAGCGAAGCCAGGCGCCAAGCCTGGGCCAGGGGCCCCTGGTCGCCGTAAGCCGGGGCGTTGAACTCGACTGGCGGCCCCTTTTGATCCGGAGAGCCCGGGCTCAGGCTTAAAAAAATCGCGCCGTCGCTCAGGGGTGGTGGGCCGCCCGGCCGGGCCAGTTTTTCGATTTCCGGCATCAGCCCGTAAATTTCGCCCAGCGCGCCCAACAGCACCGTGTCAGCCAGCCCGCCCTGCAGAAGCGCCCCGGCGGCCTCCAGGCCTTGGTGAAAATCATTCTGGGTCAGGGTCAGGGTCAGGCCCTGGATATCCAGATTCTGGCTTAAAATGGCGGCGCTCATGTTGGTCACCGAGTGGGAAAAGGCGGTGGGCGAGGCCAGGGGCGGCCCGTCGTCCAGCAAACTGTCCAGAAATTCGAAAGTGCTGCCCACCGAAGCATAGGCCGTGACCAGCACCAGGGCCCTTTTTTCCGGGGGAACCAGGCCGGGCGCCAGGCCGGCCGCCGCCCGCAGGGCCAGTCGGGCCAGGCGGGGCGCCCGGCGCAGTTGGGTTCCGGGATAGAGAGCGGCCAGTTCCTTGAAATACGAAGGGTCACAGAGCCTGGCGGCCAGGTCGCCGTTAAATAGTTCAGACCAGCGGCGGCCGGCCCTGACCTCTTCGAGAGTCCCGGCCGGGCTCAGGCCGCCCAGGGCTTCAAGCTTCAGAAGCATCAGGCCCTCCCCAAGAGCAGCGCCGAGTTGCCCCCGCCAAAGCCCAGGGAGAGGCACAGGGCGGCCGAGCCCTTCAGAGACTCCAGCGGCCCGGAAGGGGCCAGCTTCAGTTCCGGGTCGGCCTCTTGAAAGCCCTGGCTGGCCGGCAGGCGGCCGCGGTTGAGGGCGGTCACGCCCAAGGCCGTTTCCAGGGCTCCGGCCGCCCCCAGGGTATGGCCGGTGGAGCCTTTCAGCGCCCAAAGAGGGGTGCCGGGTATTTCCTGGTTGACGGCCAGGGCTTCGGTGCGGTCATTGTCCCGGGTGGCCGTGCCGTGGGCCTTGACAAAGGCCAGCTCCGCCGGACGGACGGCCGCCTGGCCCAGGGCGGCGGCGATAGCCCTTCTCAGGCCTCGAGCCTCAGGGTGGGGCGCGGTCAGGTGATGGGCGTCAGAAGCGGCGGCATAGGCCAAAAGGCGGGCCAGGGGCCGGGCGCCGCGGGCGCCGGCGCTGTCGGCCGATTCCAGCATCAGGGCGCCGGCGCCTTCGCCCAGGTTCAGGCCCTGGCGCCGACCGTCAAAGGGGCGGCAGGGTTCATCCGAATAAATCATCAGTCGGCGGAAGCCCACATAAGGCGTCAGGCTCAGGGCGTCGGCCCCGCCGGCCAGGACACGTTTGAAGCGCCCGGAACGGATCAGGGACAGCCCCAGGCCCACGGCGTCGGCCCCGGAACAGCAGGCATTGCCGACCGTCCAGGTCGGCAGGCGCAGTCCCCAGCGCCGGGCCAGACCTTCAGCCGGATTATGTTCAAAAAAATCGACAAAGCCCTGGCCGGGGCTGACCGCCCCCCGCCTCAGAGCGTCATAGTCTTTCAGAAAGTGAAGGGCATTGCCGGCCGTGCCGCCCATGATCAGGCCGCCGCCTTCGGCCAGTTCGGCGGCCGCAATTCCGGCCTGGGCCAGGGCCTCCCGACCGGCGGCCTCAGCCAGGTCCAGGCTGTCGCGGGCGCTGTGGCGGAAGCCCTCGGGGAAGCAGTCGTCCGGGAGGCTGAAGGCCGGATGCCCCAGGCCTTCAAGATTCCGGAACTCGGTCAGGGCCAGGAGCCGGGCCGGGGGCTTCGGTCCGGCCCGGCGCCCGGCCAGAAGACTGGCCCAGATTTCCTCAATATTACGGCCGGCCGCGCAGAGGCCGCCCAAGCCGGTCACCCAGACTTCCATCTGATATCCCCAACCGAAAACTGCCCGCATCCGTCCGGAATGTTGCAGTTAAAAACTGTCGTTTGAATTTAGGTTCCATTGAAAGCCAGCTCAAGCCTGGGCCCGCCGCTCGGCAATGAAGGCGGCCAGGCGGTCTACGCTGCCGAAGGCCTCCCTGGCCTCTTCCATGTCTTTGATCAGCACGCTGAAGCGCTTTTGCAGCAAGACCACCAATTCCACGGCGTCCAGGGAGTCCAGCCCCAGTCCTTCGCCGAAGAGGGGCGCGGCGTCCTCGATCTCTTCGGGACTCAGGTCTTCCAGGTGCAGGTCCTCAACCAGGTATTTTTTAAGCTCGCTCTTCAGGTCCATTCTTTTTCTCCTTGTTAAGCCACATATCATAAAAATTGAAAAACTGGTAGGGCTCTTCCTCAATAAACTCATTGAGGACCTGGACAAAGTCTTGGGCGTAAGGCCGAAGGCTTTCCAGATCCCGGCCCGAGGCCGGCCGGGGGCGGATGACCCGGCGCAGTTCCCCGGCCACCCGTCCCGGCCCCAGGCGGCGGGTCAGGACCACGGCCAGGGGGGCCGACAGGCGCGCGGCCAGATAATAGGGCGCGGCCGGCAGCCGTATTTCGCCGCCCAGAAAGGGAACGGTCAGGGTGAAGGCTTCGGCCGGGCCGGCCCGGTCCCCCATGACGCAGACCAGCTCTCCGGCCAGAAGGGCCGCGCTCATGGCCGCCAGGGCTTCCGAGGGCCGGGCCGTGTCAATGATCTTGGGCGCCGGGCCGCCCGGGCGGTGCTCGAAGAAATGCCGGTCCACATCCAGGTCCTGCCGTTTCTGGACAATGTTGACCGGCCGGCCCAGCCCCTCCAGCCAGCCGAAGCCGCTCTGCCAGGCGCCGGCATGGGCGGTCAGAATAATCAGGCCCCGGCCTTCGGCCGAGAGCTGCCGCAGTCGGGCCGCCCCGTTATGCGGGTCTTCAAGGCTGAAAGTCCCGGTCAGACCCAAAACGGCCCGATCCAGGAGCACCCGGCCGAATTCCAGATTCAGCCTGAAGGCTCTCCGCCAGGCCGCCAAACGGCGGTCGCCGGGAAAGCGGCGGCTCAAATAGGGCCGGGAACGGCCAAAAACATCAGGCCTGAGGCTGTAGTAAAAGACCACCGGATGAAGCAGCCAGTAAGCCGGGCCCGGCCCGAAGAGACTGATCAGCCGGTAGAAAATCTGATGCTGAAAACGGGAGCCCAGACTGCGGCTTGACCACTGAGAGCTCATGCTTCGGTCCCCGCTTCGTTTTTTTCAAGGCCCCGGGCCAGCAGGGCGGCGACCACATAGACCAGCCAGGCCAGAAGAGCCCCCAGGAGCGGCCCGCCGACCAGCGCGCCCATAAACCAGTCGCCCAGGCGCTGGAAAGCCTCCCGGCCCAGGGTCTGCCAGGAAATGTCGGTCAGCCAGATCCCGCGGCGCAGATAATGGCCGACCTCTATGCAGAAGGCCGGCATCAGGGGCGGCAGACAGGCGTGGCTGACGGCCAGGGCCCAGAGCCGGTTCAATTTGAAATAGGCGATCAGAAAGAGCATCAGAAAACTCTGGAAACCCAGAATTGGCAGGCAGCAGACCACTATGGGGACCAAGGTGCTCAGGGCCAGCGACCAGGCCGTGGCCCGGTCGGCCAAGAGCCTTTTCAAGGCTTTCAGGGGCCGGCGCACGCTGACCCGCTCCCCGGGCCCCCAGGCCAGTTGCCGGAAGGGCACCGGAATCAGGGCCCGGATGGTCAGGCGGGTATTGAGAACCGTGATGCGCAGATTGTCCCTGAAGGCCTGGAAGTGGGAGACCCGCTCGGCGGCCGGGGGGTAGTGGACCGAAACCGGGATTTCCACAATTTCGAAACCGGCCCAGGCGGCGTTGACCAGCACCTCGATTTCAAAGGAGTAGCGCTGGTCCCAGAGCCGCAGCTTTTCCAGGGCCGCCCGGGGGTAGGCCCTATAGCCGCTTTGCATATCGTCCACCCGGCGGCCGGTCTGCAGATAGATCCAGAATTCGGAGAAACGGCGGCCGAAGCGCGAGGAAAAGGGCACATTGGGGTTGTCTTCGAAATCACGGACCCCGACAATGAAAGCCCGGGGGGCCGTATGGATGGCGCCGATGAATTTCGGGAGCTCGGCCGGATCGTGCTGGCCGTCGGCGTCCAGAGTGACGAGATGGCTGAAGCCCTTTTCCCGGGCCCAGGCCGCCGCGCTCAGAATGGCCGCGCCCTTGCCCCGGTTTTCCGGGTGCCTCAGGACTTCGAGCTCAAGCCCGGCCAGAAGAGGGGCCACCGGTTCCAAACTGCCGTCGTCCAGCACCAGCAGATGGGGGTGGACGGCCAGCACGCCTTCGGCCACCTGTCTGAGGGTCGCCGGGTGGTTATAGACCGGAATGACTGCCAGGATATCAGGCACGGCGGCCTCGCCGGGTTCCCGCGCCGATGAGGGTGTCCCAGAGTATGCCCCGAAAGCCCAGGCGGCGCAGGGCCCGGGTCTGTTCCGCAGCCCGGTTGGCCGGGTAGAGACGGTCGCGCCGGGCGCCGAAGGCCCGGCGCAGGCGGGCGTCCAGCCGGGCGGGGGCCAGTTGGGGCGAGAAATAGAAGAGGGGGCGGTCCAGGCAGCCGTCGGCCGGGACCAGACCTTCGCGGAAAGCCAGATCGAAAAGCGGGGTGCGGGGATAGACCGACAGGCCGGCCGCCGCGAAGACCACCCCGTCGCGCAGTTCTTCCAGATTGCGCAGCCCTTCTTCCACAGTGGCCTCGTTTTCGCCGGGCCCCCCGAAAATGATGTAGTGGGCGGCCGGGACTCCGGCCGCCCGGCAGTTTTCCTGAAGGCGGCGCACCAGGTCGAAGCGGAACGGTTTGTTCAGCCCGGCCAGGGTGGCGTCGCAGGCCCCGTCAGTGCCGAATTCCAGGCCCGAGGCCCCGGAGGCCTTGATCAGCCGCAAATCTTCGCGGCTCAATTCGGCCGGCTGGAAAAAGGCCGTCCATCTAATTTTCAGTCCGGAAGAAGCCAGGGCCTCCAGCAGTTCCCGCCAATAGCCCCGGGGGTCGTTGAAAACCGCGTCGGCAAAGGCCACCTGCGGCGAGTCCAGATGCCGGGCCAGAAAACGCAGATCATCCAACACTTCAGCCGCCGGGCGGGGCCGGATGCGGCGGCCTTCCAGGAGCGGATAGGAGCAGTACAGGCAGTTCAGGGGGCAGCCCCGCTTGCTCTGAACGCCGATCAGCCCCCCGGCCGCATCGTAGGCCCGCACTAGGTCCGGGTCATAATAGGCGGCCAGTTGTCGGGCCACCGGGCCGGAGGCCGGCTGAAGGCCGGGCCGGGCCCGGCCGGCGTTCAGTTCATTGAGAAAGGCCGGCCAAATTTCTTCGCCTTCGCCGGGGAGCCCGTAGTCGGCCCCGCTGAGCCTGAGAACCTGCTCGGGCATCAGGCTGAAGCCCGCGCCGCCCAGAACCAGCGGCGCCTTGGTCAGGCGGCGGAGTTCGGCCACCAGGCTTTTGAGGATATCCAGGCTCCAGTCTTCCCCGGCGTCGCTGCTGTCGGCGCTTTCCAGGTTCCTCAGCGACAGGCCCAGGCAGTCAGGTTGAAATTCATTGATATGGGCGGCCAGACGGGCCGGATCATAGCCGCCGCTGAACTGATTGTCGGCCAAAAGGTCCACCAGACGCGCCTGATGGCCGTTCTGTCGGGCCAGCTCGGCCGCCGCCGAAGCCCCCAGGGGATAAACCGGGTAAGGAAGCTGGAAGAAATTGGCCGACAGGATCATCACCCGCATGGCTTCAAAGTACCTTCCCGCCAATGCCGTTGGAATTCCTGAAAAAAGGGCGGGGTCTCCAGCAGCAGTTCCCCGGACAGATCCACCATCATCTGAATGGAATAGCCCCGGCTGGCCAGTTGGCCGTCGGTCTTCAGAACCCGGTATTCCATGTTCAGGCGGGCCGCCTCGTGCCAATGGAGAAGGCATTCCACGCTGAATTTTTCCAGGTAGAGCAGCGGCCGCAGATAGTCCACATGAAGTCTGCGGATGGGCAGTATGGCCCCGGCCTCTTTAAAGTCCAGATAAGTCAGGCCGTAGCGCCGGCCCATCTCCTCCCGGCCGTCTTCCAGATAACCGGCGTAGCGGCCGTGCCAGACAATGCCCAGGGCGTCGACCTCTTCCAGGCGAACGGTCCGTTCGCAAACGACTTTCAGGGGCGGCGGCCCGCCCTGGTTCTTAAAATAGGGTTTGAACACGATTCAGACCAATTTCAGACGCATAAAAGCCACGTCGTTTTCCAGTTGAGCGCCAAGAGGCCGGTTGCGAAGCTGAAAACGCCATTCGCCGTGGCCGCCTTCCGGGGCCTGGGCGTAGACCGTCAGAAGGGAATCCGGCTTCACCAGGGCCAGGAACTTGGCCTGGACCACGGCTTCGATTCTCAATTCCCGGCCTAGGGCGGCCTGGGCCGCGTCTTTGGCCAGGAGCACCTGGGCCAGGGCCGGCAGAACCGGCCGGCCCTCGAAATGGCCCTGAAAGGGCGAGAAGCCGGGGGTCAGCTGATAGGCGCAGCGGCTGACCGTTCCCCGCCCTTTGAGGTAGTCGGCCGACGGCGGCCAGGCCGCCTCCGGCCCGCCTTGCCTGGCCCGGGCTATGTCATTCCAGATTCGGCCGCTCATGGTCTGGCCGGGCCGCCTTCCAGATTCAGGGTCCAGCGCCGGCCTTCAAGGTGGCGGTAAGTCACCCGACCCTCCCGGTCACGTTCGGCCGCCCAAGCCTGGCCGGATATTTTTTCAGGCTCCCCGGGCGTCAGCAAAAACCCTGGGTTTTCAGCCAGCATCCGGGCCAGGGCGCCGCCGCTCTTCTTCATCAGCGGGTCGGCCCCCGGGGCGTTGCGGCAGGGGCCGGTTTTCGTTCCGCTCAGGGCGCAGTCCCCCAAAGTGGCCCCAAAGGCCGACAGGGCCAGGAGCCGCCCCCGGCCGTCGTATTCCGGGGCGCTCAGGAAAATCAGGGTCAAGGGCAGGGCTTCTCCGGCGCTGTCCAGGGTGGCCGACCAGCGCCTTTCGATAGTCGGCTGGCCTTCAAAAAGGTCCACCGAGGCCGGCGGCGTTTTGGCCGAACAGGCGGCCAGGGCCCAGAGAGCGCCGATAAAGATCAGTCTTCCGATGCTTTTCATAGCCTCTTCCTCCCGCGGTACAGGCGGGGCAGCAGCCATATGGATAGCGGCATGGCCACGGCCAGACCCACGAAGACCGTTCGGCCCAGAGCGTGGAGCACCGGGTGATCGGCCAGGATCAGGATGCCGATGCCGGCCAGGGTCGAAAGTCCGGAAACGAAAATGGCCTTGGGCGCGCCCAGGTCGACCCGGGCCCGCAGTTCGCTGACCACCACAATGCCGTAGTCGGCCCCCAGGCAGATGACCAGGGGCAGGGCGGCCGTTTCCACCAGACCCGGCGGCTGCCTCCGCAGCAGTTGAAATAGCAGCACCGCCGTCAGTCCGCCAAGGGCCGGCAGAAAGGCCAGAAGGGCCGGGACCGCGCCCCGGAAAGCCCGAAACAGCAGGGCCAGGCAAAGCAGCGCGCAAAGGGGCCAGAGGCTTTTTTCGCCGGCCAGGGCCTGGCTGAGGTTTTTTTCCAGACCGGCCGCTGAAAGAACAAAAATCCGCCCGTCAAAGTCTTCGCTCAGCCTGGCTCCGGCTTCGGCCAGGATGACGGCGAAATGGCGGCCACCCTTTTCGGCCAGAAAACTGTCGGCCAGGGGGCCCAGGCAGGCCGCCCGCAGGCTGTCCGGGCTGACCGGCCGCCCGGGCCCGGTCAGGGCCCAGCGGAAAAAGGGCTCAAAGGCGGCCGCTTCAAAACCTTCGCGCCCGGCGGCCTCGATCAGGCCGGATTTCAGACCGGGGCCGTAAGTCCGGACAAAAATCGCCCAGGCCAGCAAATTGGCTTGCTGTTCGTCCGGCGGCGGCAGCAGAGCGGCCAGAGAGGCGGCCGAGCCGGGTTCTCGCCGGTTAAGCTCCCGAGTGGCCAGACCGGCCAGTTCCAGGGCTTCGCGCAGATCGGCGCCCTCGGCCAGCAAGATCTGCCGCCCGCCGTCCAGCCGCCAGACTTTTTCTATGGCCGCCTGGTCCCGGCTGAGGTCCGGGTCGGGCAGACCCAGAGCCCTGACCGAGACGGCCGGGGGGTAGAGCAGCAGCAACAGGGCGTTGAGCCCGGCCAGGGCCGAAAAAACAGCCCAGATCCGGGTTCCGTCAGGCGATGCCGGCGGCGGGAACGGCTGGCGGCCGGGGGCGGCCGCCTCCCGGGGGCGGTCCATGGCCGGGCAGTGGGGCAGCACGATCAGGGCCCAGGCATAGCCGGCCACAATGGCCAGGGCCGAGAAAAAAGCCAGTTGGCGGATGGCCGGCACCGAGGAAAAAAGCAACACCCCGAAGCCGGCCGCGCAGATAAGAGTGCTGTGCCCCAGGGGTGCGGCCACCTGACTTAAGGCCGCGGGCGGATCCGGCGCCCGGCGCAGAGCGTAGTGAACATGGACCGCGTAATCCTCGGCAATGCCCAGAACAGCCGCGCCGAAGCCCAGGGCCAGGCCGCTGACCGGGGGAAAGGCGAGCGTCAGGCCGGCGGCGGCCAGCAGTACGGCCACGGCCGGGGTCAGGAAGAGCCAGAAGGCCCCCCAGCTCCTGACCAGAAAAAGGTAAATGGCCAGAATCAGAAGCATGGCCAGGCTCAGGGTCAGGACCAGATCCGTTTCAATGGCCCGGGCATTGGCGGCGGTGTGCCGGTGGGCCCCGGCTGTCTGGAGGCTCAGCCCCCGGGGCAGTCCGGCTTCCAGGGCCTCCAGATTCTCCATCAGGGCCAGACAGCCGGCCGTATCATTCATGGAGACCAGGGGCTGGATGATGATCAGCAGATGCCGTCCGTCCGGGCTCAGGGGATGCCCCAGAAGGGGATCGGCCAGGGGCCGTCCGGTCTGGGCGGGGAAGAGCCGGAACAGATGACTGCGCAGCTTCAAGGGATCGGCCCGCCAGAAAAAACTGTTAAGCCCGCTCGGCCCGGCCAGATCGCCTTTCAGTTCGGCCAGGGCCCGGGGCCAGGCTTCCGGAGCGCTTTCGGCCGTGACCCTGGTCAGACATTCCCGATCGCAGAGGGCCGGCAGGAGGTTCATCAGTCCCTCGGGCCCGGGGAGGCCCCCGGCCAGATCCAGAGCCCGCATCAGGCCCGGGTCCAGCCCGGCGATCAGCTCATCGGCGGCCGGGGCCAGATTGGCGGTCGCCCGGCCTTCCTCGGCGCTGAGCTGCAGGAGCATCAAACGCGAAAAGGGAGCCAGGTCCATCAGTTCGGCCGTGCGTTTCAAGGTCGGGGAGGAATCGGGCCACAGCGCGGCCAGACCCTTGTCCATCTCCAGCCCGGAAGTCGCATAAAAAGAAAGCCCCAGAAGGCTTAGGGTCAAGCCGCCCAATAAGATCCGGCGGGGCCGAAAAAAAATATAAAGTCGGGCCGCCCAGTCGGTCATGGCCTTGGCCATTGCTCAATCGGCCGGCCGGGGCTGATTGAGGCGCACGGCGCTGAAAGTCAGGGTGGTGCGGCTTTCCGGCTCGCGCAGGGTCACTTGACGGACGGTGCGCAGATCGGCGTTGAACTCCACCTCCAAGGCCTCGATGAACTTGCGGGCCCCGGCTCTTTTGGGGATGACCTCAAGGCGCAGCGGCTCTTCGCCCGCCACGGTCACCTGATAGGCGGCTTCAATGGCTTCCGGGTCGAGATTCATCCAGGCCAGCACCTGGCCGGCGGCCAGGCGGGCGGCTTCGGCCATGGCTTCCGGCTGGGGGAGACGCTTTTCCGGCGGGCCGGTCCAGGCCCGGACCCGGCCGCCTTCCAGGTCCAGGCCGCTGACGCCTGGCGCCAGATATTCCCAGTGAAGATAATCAGGGCGCGAGAAAAAAAAGACGCCTCTGGATATCACCGGCTCTTTCAAAAAATCGAATTTCTTTTCCTGGGTGAATTGGCCGTTTATGGATTGGACGTCGGCCAGGGCGGCCGAAAGTGAGATGAGGCGCCGGCGCGCGGCGGACTGGTCGGCCCCGGCCGGGGCGGCCGTCAGCAGCAGGCTTGCAAGTGTTAAAATCAAAAAAAAACGGATCTTCATGCCCGGCCCTCCCGGGGGACGTAGATGGTCAACTGGCCGGCGGCCAGCAGTTCCCCGTCTTGAAAGGCCTCACCGTCCACCACTGAAAAATCCTCCACCTGACTGAAAATCCGTACTTTGACGGTGACCGGGAAACCCAGCCGGGCCCGGCCGCGCAAGGCGACCCTTTTGAGGCCAACCAGAAAACCGGCGCTTCCGGCGGTCTCCGCCCCCCGCTGACAGCAGGCCAGGGCGGCGAAAGTCTGGGCCATCATCTCGAATAAAACAGCCTCCTCCACCTGGCCGTCGGCGCTCAGAAAGAGGCAGCCCTCATCGAAAACCGTGCGGCTCTCGGCGGCCTCCCCAGTTACCGACAAGAGCTCATCCAGCACCAGCATGGGCGGCCGGTGGGGGATGAGCCCCTGTACTTTTTCAGGCCGGGCGTGGCCCATTACTTCATTTTGGTCATCTGGACGTTGACGGCCTGGCGGAGATAGTCGACCCAGTTGTTGTACTGGTTGTGGATGGTCCGGTCCTTGGCGTTGTAATCCAGATTCTGGCTGTTTTTATAGAGAATGGAATAGCTGTTGGCACTGTAAGGTATTTCCACTTCAGCCATATGCTGGCGCACGGTCAGGGTGGCGGAGATGACCCCGGGGGTCAGTTCCCGGGCAATCCAGCCCTTTTCTTGGGCCCCCAGCAGAATGGCCTGCCTGACCTGGGCCTCGGTCAGGCCTTTGCCGCTGTAGCTGACCACCGGCAGGTTGGTGGGGTTCTGCAGATTGGCCTGGCGCATGCAGCCGGTCAGGCAGAAAGACATGATCATGATCGAAGCCAGAACGAGGTAGCCTTTTTGGAACATTTGTTTCCTCCTGTGATGGGTGATGCCGGTTTGTCTTGAGACGTGGGATAATAGTAGGAAGTAATTATAAACCATTGGGCGCTCCGGGTAAAGAATTATGAGCGCGGCCCCGGACTGTTTCCGGTGATTATTTCCGGCCCTGATCCAAGGCGCTGAGGAAACGCCGCCGCACCTGGCGGCGCAGGGCCCCGTGAGGGATGGCTTCCCCGGCGAAAAGGCCGGGATCAAGGCGGGGACCCATTTCCAATTCAATGGGCCCGGGGCGGAAGACAAAGGAACCCTTGGGCATGACCCGGCCGCTGCCTTTGATGATCATGGGGGCCACCGGACTGTTCAGCTCCGTGGCCAGTTTGAATATTCCGGAATGAAAGCGGCCCAGCCGGCCGTCGCGGCTGCGGGTGCCTTCCGGAAAGCCGAGCAGCACGGCCCCGGCCCCCAATTCTTTTCCGGCCTGCTTCAGGATGCTCTCCGCCCCGGTCCCTTCAGTCTCAATGTAGTCGGCCAGGCGCATCAGGGGCCCGAAGAAAAAGAGGCGGCGAAAGGGCCAGGCCCGCACCAGCACGCAGATGTTGTGGTCTTCAATGCGGCTCATTAAATAAAGATCCAGCCAGGATTGGTGGTTGGCGGCCACAATGGCCGGCGAGCCGGGACGCACCAGTTCGGTGCCGCTGACCCTGAGCGGCACAAAAGGCTCGATCAGCCGTAAATAGAGGCGGGCGTAATGCCAGGTGCCTTCGCGGGCCGTGCGGGCCACGCTCCAGCCCCTGATTCGCCCGGTCAAAAACCAGAAAGGGGCCAGAAACAGAGACGCCGCCGAAGCCAGCAGCAGCCAGCCCCAACACCAGAGATTGGCCGCGACCAGGCGTATGGAGGACGGCCCGTCGGCTTCAGGCGTTCGCGGCCTGACCATTTTCCTGTTCAATAGTGATCAGAATGAATTCCATCACGTCGGCCAGGGTCTGAATTTCTTTCAGGGCGGCCTTGTCCTGGATTTTGAAGTCAAAGGCCGTCTCCAGCACAATGACCATGTCCACCATGTCCAGGCTGTCCAGACCCAGGTCTTCCTTTATGCGGGCTTCAGGGACCATCTGCTCAGGTTTCAGTTCAAATTCCTCGGCCAGAGCCCGGGTCACGGTCCCCCAAATCCTCTCATCCATCATCGAACATTCCTCTCAATTTTACTTTGTTCCCTGGCTTTGTCAGTTTCCGGCCGGGCCGGCGGCGGCGGCCTTGCATCAAGTCGGCCGATCAATGCATTTCTTGACGACCAGGCTGGCGTTTACGCCGCCCAGGGCGAAGCTGTTTTTCAACAATGCCGTGATTATAAGTTTTTGGGGAAATTTTGGCAAGCGCAGCTTAATAGAATCATCAGCTAAATGATTGAAATTATAGTTAGGTATAAAAATATCCTGGCTTATCATACGGATGGAGGCAATCAATTCCAGGGCGCCGCTGGCGGCCATGCTGTGCCCCAGGAGGCTTTTGAGGCTGTTCACCGGGACTTCGCCGCCCAGGAGAGCCGCAATGGCCAGGGCTTCGGCCCGGTCGCCTTCCACCGTAGCCGTGGCGTGGGCGTTCACGGCCTGTATTTCCCGGGGCGAAAGGCCGCTGTCGTCTAGGGCGGCTTGCATGGCCCGGGTCAGGCCCTCTATTTCCGGGTGAACCAGGTTGCTGGGGGAGGAGCTCAGCCCAAAGCCGGCAATTTCAGCCAGAACGGCGGCGCCCCGGGACCGGGCGTGACTTTCACTTTCCAGGATAATCAGGCCGGCCCCTTCGCTGCAGACGAGGCCGTCGCGCTGGCTGTCAAAGGGGCGGCTGGCGGTCTGCGGGTCAGGGTTGTGGGAGGCGGCCAGGATCTGGTCAAAGGTCAGGGCGGTCAGGATGTCGAATTCCTCGGTTCCGCCGCAGAGCATGATTTCTTCCCGGCCGGCGCTGATGGCTTCATAGGCCAGGCCGATGGCCTGGAGACCGGCGGCGCAGGCCGCCGAAGGGGCCAGCAGGCGACCGGTGAGGCCCAGATACTGGGCCAGGGCCGAGGCCGCGCCGTGGCCCATGATTTTAAAAAAAGTGGCGCCGCGGATTCCGCTGAAATCTTTGGCCACTAAATATTGGCTGAAAAATTCAGTCAGGGTTTCCGGGCTGCCCATGGTCGTGCCCAGGGCCAGGCCCATGGCCCTGGGCCAGTCCTCGGCCAGGCCGGCCGAATCCAGGGCCTCCCGGGCGGCCAGGGAGGCGAAAAGTCCCATGCGGGACATGGCCCGGCGATAGGTTCGGGGAATGAGTTTGGCGTCCAGTTCCGGTACCAGGCCGACCACCCGGACTCCCAGGCCGGGTATTTTTTCAGCGCCGGGCAGCGGACTCAAGGGGCGGCGGCCCTCCAGGAGGCCCTGCCACAGGGCTTCCACTCCCGGGCCGTAGGGCGAAACAGCCCCCAGGCCGGTGACCAGCACCCGATTCCGCCCGCCGCCGGGATCCTTCGGCGCCGGCCTCGTCCGCGAAGGCCCGGAATCGTCGCGTGTTTCCTTCATGAGCGCAATACCTCCAGAACTTTTTCCGGCCCCATTAAGACGCCCACGGCCACGGCGGCCGAGACCAGCACCCCCAGGAGTCCGGGCAGCACGATATTCTGGCCGGCCAGGGCCAGGCGGCCCACCCTGGTCATGGGCAGAACCGGGGCCTCTCCCAGCCCGTGCAGTCGCCCGTAAAGCCCGCCGCCCGAGCCCGGCCCGGCGTAATGGCGGAGACTCAGGTCCGTGGCGCTGTCCACGATTTCCAGTTCGCCAGCCAGCTCCGGGCAAAGATCCAATATACGGCGGCGCAGACTTTCAGCCCGCTCTTGCTTGAAGGCCAGATAAGCGGGCGGGCGGGCGCCGCTTCGGCTGTCCCGCCAGGGGGCGGTGGCCTCCCGGGGCATGGAGGTGACGGCCGTCAGGGGCCAGCGGCCGTCCCGGCCGGAGCCGGCGGAGAGATAAATGGCCCCCCGTTCCGGGTCGAACCAGTCGGCCGGGTTCGAGCCGGGGGCGATGAAAAATTGGCGGCCGCCCGGAAAATCCCGCCGGGCCGCGCCGAAGAGAATAAAGGGTGACAGGGTCTGCTTCAGATTTTTAAGCCGGCGGGTTAAGATCGGCCGCAGGGCGCCCGGCGGCAGAAGATCGGGCAGGGCGCCGGGCGGCCCGGTGAAAACGCAGAAATCGGCCGGCCGGCGTTCCGGCCCGGAGCGGCCGCGGACGACGGCGGCCTGAAATCCGTTGTCCGCATCGGTTTCCAGGGCGGTGACCAGAGCCCCGCATCTGATCTCCACCTCCTTTTCAGCCAAAACTGCCTCAAAGGCCCGCGTGAGGGCCTCCCCTCCGCCTTCAAAAGAGGCCGCGGCCTCAAGATATGGTCCGTTGACCAGGGAAAATTCATTGAGGGCGGCTTCATTCGGCCGGCTGCCGTACAAAAGGCAGCGAAAAGCCAGAAGGCATTTCTGAACCGGGCCCAGGGGCAGGCCGGCCAGACGGCTTTCCAGGTCGGGCCCGGTCTGGTGAAAAGCCTGGGGGTCGAAATCCCCTCCGGCCGGGTTCAGAAAGGGCGATTGGTCAATATAGGCTTGCCCCTCTTTGAAAAAGGCGTCCACAGCCGGGTCGGCCGGCAGAAGTTTTCTGAATTCCTCAAAACCGGCCGGCAGCTCGAAGTCCCGGCCGCTGTCGGTCAGGCGCAGGGTTTCGCCGCCCGGGTCGGGCAGGGGCCGGATAGTCAGCCGGTTCAAAATCCCCAGGCAGTCCAGATAGCGGCGCAGAATCCCGTCCCGGCCCAGGCCGCCGGCGTAGTGGAAGCCGGTTTCAAAGGAGAGGCCCTGGCGTGAAAAACCCCGGGCCAGACTGCCGAGACGGGGCAGACGCTCCACCAGGCTCACTTTCAGGCCCAGGCGCCGGAAAAAGAGGGCGGCCCCCAGGCCGGCCAGGCCGCCGCCGATGACCAGGGCCCGGGCTTCAGTCAAGATAGAGCCCGCCGTTGACCGAGATGACCTGGCCGGTGATATAGGCCGCGCCCGGGGAGCAGAGGAAGCTGACCGCCTCGGCCACTTCCCCGGGCCGGCCCAGGCGGCCCAGGGGAATGTGGGCCAGCATTTTATCCAGCGGCAGGGCGGCGGTCATTTCCGTTTCAATGAAGCCCGGGGCCACGGCGTTGACCTGGATATTGCGGCGGGCCACTTCCCGGGCCAGGGCCCGGGTGGCCCCGATGAGCCCGGCCTTGGAGGCCGCATAGTTGACCTGTCCCGGGGCCCCGGCCTGGCCGGAAGTTGAAGATATATTGATGATGCGGCCCTGCCGCTGCCTTTGCATGTGGGGCAGAAGCCGCCGGGTGACCAGGAAGAAGCCGGTCAGATTGACTTCCAGCACCTGGTCCCAATCCCGGCGGCTCATCAGGCCCATCAGGTTGTCGCGGGTCAGGCCGGCGTTATTGACCAGCACCTCGGGCACGGCTTCTTCCAGCATCAGGGCCAGGGCCTGATCCACAGCCTCTTCGTCGGCCACGTCAAAGGGCAACAGACGGCCGCGGCCGCCGGCGGCTTCGATTTCGCCAAGCACGGCTTGGGCGGCCTCTCGATCGCGGCGGTAATTGATCCAGACCAGAAAACCGTCGCGGGCCAAGGCTCTGGCCACGGCCGCGCCGATGCCCCGTCCGGCCCCGGTGACCAGGGCCTGGCGGGTGGGGTTGTTGTCAGCCATCAATGTTCCTCTGGGCCAATTGATTGAAACGCACGGTTGCGCCGAGACTATCTTATCTTGGAAGGCGGGCTAAGGCAAGCGGAAAGCGTTGTTTCGGCAGGCTGTACGCCGCCAGGCGTTCTTACGGCGGGTCCAGGGCGCCCGCCCCCGGTCAGCGCTTGAGTTGGATGGCGGTGGCCAGCATGGTGTCGGAGGTGGTGATGGATTTGGAGTTGGCCTGGAAACCGCGTTGGGTCACGATCATCTGGACGATTTCCGTGGCCGTGTCCACGTTGGACTGTTCCAGATAGCCGCCCAGGATGGTGCCGGCCTCTTCTCCCGGAACGCAGAGCCGGCCGTCGCCCGAGTAGCGGTTGGCGGAAAAGAGATTTTCGCCTTCCTTGGCCAGACCCCAGGGGTTGAGGAAGCGGGTCAGGCCGATCTGGTAGAGTTCCTGCTCCCTTTTGGGGCCGTAAAGGCCGATGACCCGGCCGTCTTCGGTCACCACCACCCGCTGGAGAGAGCCTTCCGGAAAGCCGTCCTGTTCTTTGAGGGTCACCGAGTTGTTGGCGGCGTATTGAGTAGTGCCGAATTCCTCCTGTTCCCAGTCGTCGCCGATTTTCGTGGCGCCCATGTTCAGGGCGACGGTCTGGGTGATGGTCGGGGCGTCGGCCGGGTAGGGCGCTCCGCTGAGGTCCGGGGCGGCGGTGTTGACGAAGCTGAGGTCAAAGCTGAAGACGCCTTCGGCCGTCAGGGAGGCTTCGGTCCAGGCGGCCAGTTCGCCGTGGGCCACCACTTCGATGGAGTCCGCGCCGGCCGCGCCGAAAGTCATCCGTCCGCTCTCGTCCAGCCCGAAGCTTACGGTCAGGCCGCTGCCGAAGGCGTAGGGGCCCGGGTAGGCTTTGTCGTCGACGGCGATGTAGCCGATGTTGCCCAGGTCGTCCACCCAGGTGACGGCCGACATTGGCCGGCTGCCCGGCTGGTTGTCCGACCAGGTCCAGGTGTCGCTGCCTTCGTCATATTCGCCATAGCCCCAGGTCAGGGTGTAGGTCCGCTCCGAGGCCGCGTAGGTGCCGGCACTGGCGTCCAGAGTCGGCTTTCCGGTGTAGTGGCCGCTTATGGCGGCCGTGTTCATGGCCGAACTGGAGCCGCCGCCGGCTTTCTCGGTGTAGGCGGTCAGGGCGGCCGCCAGGTCGAGATTTTCGGCTTCGATGCTTTTGACCAGGCCACCGTGGCCCAGTTCATCGTCGTCGGCGGTGAAGGTGATTTTGCCTTTCTGGATCAGTCCGGCAAAACTGGCGTGGCTGTCGAAGAGAGCCCCGCTGTCCGCGCTGCGGGCGTCTTCCTTCGGGTCGAGGGTGATGAGGTAATCCCAGACGTTTTCCATGTGGGGATTTTTCTGGTAATAGATCATCAGGTCATGGGCGTTGCCGGCTTCGTCGTAGATGGCGACCGCTTCGGCATAGCTGTAGTCGGACCTGTCAATGGGCGGGGTCTGGTTGGCGTTCCAGGCCCCGGCGTAGCCGTCGCCTTCCAGGCCGCTGCCTTCTGAAGTTTCGGCGTCGTAATAGTAGGAATATTGGTCGTCGGCATTGAGATTGACGGCCAGCTTGATGGATTCGGTGGCGATGGGCGGGGCCTTCAGGGTGGTGATCTGAATGTCCACAGGGCTGCCGATGCGCCGGGCGCTATCCCCGGCTTTGGGCACGGTCATGGCCCAGCCCTGGAGGATATTGTGATTGGGATCCTCCAGATAACCTTCCTTGTTCCAGGTATAAACCCCGGCCCGGGTGTACATTATTTCATTGGTCAGGGCCTTGCGGACGCTGAAGAAGCCGTCGCCGGCAATGGCCAGGTCGGTGTCGCCCTGCTCGCCCATGAAAGAGCCCTGGGTGAACAGGCTCTGAATGCTCTCGACCCGGCTGCCCCGGCCGACCTGATTGTGGTTGTTGCCGGAATAATAGCACTGGCTGATCAGATCCTCGTAATTGGTGCGCCCGGCCTTGAAGCCTACGGTGTTGACGTTGGCCAGGTTGTTGCTGATGGTCTGCATGCCCGTGCCCAGGGCCAGCATGCCGGTGGAGGCTATGTACATGGTGGAGAAAGCCATGGTCTTGCTCCTCTCGAGCCGATTTTCAGTGGAAGGCCGCCGAGGCTGGCGATCCGCCAGATAACCAAGCAAAGTTTGTGCCAGGTTGCTAACTAATAATATCAACTGTTTATCCGCGGAAACCAGGCAAAAAAATCCGGCCTCGGCGGGCCGGGGCCGGAAATATTTTCAAATGCCCGCCGGCCAAATCATAAAAATAGTCCTCATAACTTGCTATATTTATTTTAAGACGGTTACATTTTGCCGAACCAGAGGGGCGGACGCAAGAACGGCCGGCAAGATTGAAACCGGCGACAATGTATGGGGATCATGGCCTGGTCGCCATCCTGGCCGATGCTGAAAAGGCTGGATGGCGCTGCTTGAAAAAAAATCACTCTATTGTTAAAATTTTAATTGACAAGAAAAGTTCTTTGGATTAAAATCATTCATGTCAGTTAAAAGAGAGGTCCATAACGAGATCAACCGACGCGTTTAAACGATTTGGCTGCTAACATTGTTGCCGTTCGAGCAGAATATGTCAGACCCGGCCACCTTTACCGGCGGGCGAGGGCGGGGACATTTTTTTGCTTTTTTAGGGGTCAAGCAACCGATGTCGGGCGGCCAGACCCGGGCAGCACTGTTAAGTTTCGTCAAAGAGGTCTCAAACCTGTCACATCATCTAATTAACTGCGACTTGTTTTGAGTCGCCGGTCTTTGACCAATGATTTGGAGGTAATCTCATGGTAGCCCTGTTTTCCTATTTTTCCGATTCAGAAACCGAAACCATGAAAGAGCAGGTATTCCGTCTTCTGGCTGAAGACGGCGTCAAGCTTGATTCCCACCCCCAGCTGATTCCGGCCCTGACCAAAGCCGGCTACCAGATGGACGAAGCCAGCGGCATTCTGAAAATTCCGGTGGATCGGATGAAAGCCGCCCTGGAAGAGGCTCCAAAATCCTTTAAGCTGGGCGCCCGCAACCCTGAGAGAATTCTACAGCTGCCCAAACCGGGCGGCGGTTTCTGGGCTCGCACCTGCACCGGCGGCCACGCCTGGCTGGAGCCTGACGGCAGCTACCGCCGGGTGACGCTGAACGACGTGGCCAAGTGGAGCCAACTGTCCAACGCCCTGGATGAAATCAGCTTCCTGTCCTTCCTTTTCGCCGACGACGCCCCGGTTTATTCGGCCGACGTTCACTCCATGGTCAGCGTGGTCAATAACACCGACAAGCACCTCTGGGTTCAGCCTTATGAAGCCAAGAACGTCGACTATCTGGTCAAGCTGGGTGAGGCCGTTGCCGGCGGCGCGGCCAAGCTGAAGGAAAACCCGGTGATAAGCTTCATCGCCTGCTCTCTGACCCCGCGCCTTTTCAAACACATGGACCTGGAAATAATCTATAAGAGCGCCCTGGCCGGCACCCCCATCCAGGCCTGCTCCCTGCCCGGGGCCGGGGCCACTTCCCCCATCACCGTTCCCGGCGTCGTCATCCTGGCCACAGCCGAAATTCTGGCCATGACGGCCATGGCCCAGGCCGTGCAGCCCGGCACCCCGGTGGTGGCCTGCCCGATCATCTTCTCCAGCGACATGCGCAGCGGCCGGAGCCTGCAGTCCAGCGCCGAAGCCATCAAGGCCGGCAGCGCCTGCGTCCAGTTCATTAAAAAAGCCTTTGCTCTCCCCACCCACAACTACGGCCTGGGTTCCGACGCGGCCGGCCTGGGCGAACAGAATATGGCCGAACGGACCATGCTTCTCACCGCTAAAGCCCTGAGCGGCCAGGACATCATGGGCGGGGCCGGTCAGACCGAAGTGGCCGTCTGCGTCAGCCCCCTGCAGTTAATCGCCGACAATGAACTGTTGTCCATGGCCAGGGTGCTGGTCTCCCCTATCGAACTGAATGACAACTCCATGGCCACCGCCGTCCTGAAAAAGGTCGAGCCGGGCAAGGAATTCATCTCCCAGTCCCATACGGTCAAGAATTGTCGCAACCTTCTGCCCCAGAAGAATTTTAACCGCATGACCATGACCGCCTGGAAGGATGCCGGCGAGCCGGATCTCCAGGCCGCTCTCAGGGCTGATTATGAAAAGATCATGGCTGCGCCCAACACCGGCGCCGCCAGTGCCGACCTGACCCGAGAACTTGACGAGATCGTCAAGGCGGCTGACGCTGCCCTGAAAGAAGCGGCCGGAAAATAACCATCGCGAGGGAGCCGCCGGAACATGAACCGGGCATCCCGACGATGCTTCTGTCCGGCGCTTTTGTCCATTCAAATAAAGCATAAATGAATCAGGAGGTATTTTTTCATGGCCATCAACGACGTGTATCGGGCGGTGCTCGATTTTGAGGAAGATCAGATCGCCGACCTCATTGAAAAAGAACTGACCGAAGGGGTTGAGCCCAATAAACTGCTTCAGGAAGGTCTGATCGCCGCCATGGACGCGGTCGGCAAGGCCTTTTCCGAAGGGGAAATTTTCGTACCTGAAATGCTGATGGCCGCCCAGACCATGAAACTGGGACTCGATGTGCTGAACCCCAGATTGGGCGACAAAGACGCCCAAAGCCGGGGCGTGATCGTCATTGGCACGGTCAAAGGCGACCTTCACGATATCGGCAAGAATCTGGTGGGCATGATGCTGGAGGGCGGCGGCTTCGAAGTTCATGACCTGGGCATCGACGTCAGCCCCGAGGCTTTTGTGGAGGGAGTCAAAAAATACCAGCCGGCCATTCTGGGGCTGTCCGCCCTATTGACGACCACCATGCCGGTCATGGAGGAAACGGTCAAGGCCCTTAAGGCGGCCGGTCTGGAGCAGGTCAAAGTAATGATCGGCGGCGCTCCGGTGACCCGGGATTTTGCCGAAAATATCGGGGCGGACGGCTTTTCCGCCGACGCCCCGGCCGCGGTGGAACTAGCCCGCAGCCTGAGCAGGTAAAAAAGCCTGCCGGAAAATGAGCATCGCGAGGGAGCCGCCGGAAGCGGCTCTCGACCCCGTACTTTCTCAAACCATTTGGAGGTAAAGAATGGGAAAACTGTTGACACTGGCCTTCGCCATTATGCTGGCCGTCCCGGCCGCGGCTTTCGCCCAGGATGACAAGGTTTATGAACTGGCCGTGGCCTGGAATGATATCTGGGGTCCCAAATTTAGGGCTTCCCAGGTTTACCGTCCGGGCGGCGAACTGGAACGCCGGGTGTTCGAACGAACTGGCGGCCGGGTGAAGCTGAAAATAATCTCCAAGATGTTCCCCACCGAGCAGCTCTTTCAGGCTGTGGCCACCGGCAAGGTGGACATCGCCGATGTGGCCATGCCTTGGGAATCCAGCACCTATCCCCTGTGGAACTGGGGCGAAGTTCCGGGCATCGTCGATTCCAGCCCCCCCATTGGTCTGGCCGAGGAAGAGGCCGTCTACAGTGACCCCAAAGTCCGCGAACTGTATGACCAGTCCATGGCCAAATACAACCTGAAATTCTGGTTCGTCACCCAGTGGGATCCGGCCAACGGCATCTGGAGCAAGGGCCTCATCAGCGGCCTGGCCGACCTCGCCAACATGAAGGTCCGGGCCGGCGGCTATTTTCCCACCGTGGGCCTGAGAGCCATCGGCGGCACCCCTGTCTCGGTTTCCGGCTCCGAACTTGGCCCGGCCATGATCTCCGGCACCATTGACGGAGTTCTGACCAGCCTTGGTTTCGGCTATTCCATCGGCCTGGCCCAGGTCTCCAAGCAGTTCACCCTGACCCCGCTTTCCCCCACCTGGAGCGCGGTGACCGTCATCAATAAGAAGAAGTTCGATTCCCTGCCGAAAGATCTGCAGGAGGCGGTCATCGAAGCTGGCCTGGATATTCAGCGGGCGGTCAATCTGTCCACCATCGCCGAATACATTCTGAGCACCGACATCCTGACCCTGGCCAATGTAAAGGTCGCCGAATTCCCCGAGAGCGACAAGGCCAAGCTGGCCGAAGCCTCCAAAGCCGTGGAAAAGGAATGGCTTGACCAGACCGGCAAAGAAGGAGAGGAACTCCTGGCCGCCGTGCGGGCCGCTGTGAACAAATACCGGTCTTTCGGCAAGTAATAAACTGCGCCAGTGGCGGGGAGGCTCCGCCCGGGCCTCCCTCGCCCTTCGGTCCCCGCCCCCGGCCATTTAGGGAGTCATTTATGAATGGAATACGAAAACTGATTGACGGCATTAACTGGTTCACGGACAGAATCGTCGCCCGCATCTTCGCCTGGATGATTTTGGGCCTGATGCTGCTGATACTGGCCGACGTCATCACCCGGTATCTGCCTTTTATGAGGCCTCTGGCCATGAGCGACGAGTTCGGCGGCTATGCCCTGGTGGCCATCACCATGGGCGGGCTGGGCTACGCCTGGCATCAGGGTTATCACGTGAAAGTGGAATTCTTCCTCAACATGATTCCGCCGAAAGTGGCCTGGATGCTGACCACCATCACCACCGTCGTCGCCTTCGGCTTCACTCTGATCATCACCTATGCCGCCTGGGAACATATCCAGCAGGCTTTTCTCTTTAAAACCAGAAGCAACTCCTGGATGCGAACGGTAGTGGCCTATCCCCAGCTCAGCATGATCATCGGCCTGATTCTTCTGGATTTGCAGCTTCTGGCCGAAGTTCTGGATCGTCTTTTCATGGGCCGGGGTAAGTCCGTCCCGGCGACGGCTGAAAAAGGCGCGACCGAGACCGCTTTGGTTGCGGAGTAAAAAACATGAGCCCGGAAATATTTTTAATCGTCAGCCTAGGCGCTCTTTTGATCTGTCTTTTGATGGGTTTGGAAATCGCCTGGTCCGTGGGCCTGGTAGCTCTCTGCGGCCTGGTGTACCTGGGCCAGCCGCTGGAGCAGGTGGCTTCCACCGTCTGGACCTCCACCAACTCATTCACCATGACGGCCATGCCCATGTTCATCTTCATGGGCTGCCTCCTGGGCAACACCAGGGTCAATGACTACCTCTTCATCGCGGTCGACCGCTGGGCCGGCCGGCTGCCCGGGGGTCTGGTCATCTCCGTCATTTTGGGCAACGCCGCCTTCTCCGCCATGTGCGGTTCTTCCATCGCCGCCGTGGCCACCTTCGGCAAGGTAGCCTTCCCGGCCATGGAGAGCCGGAACTACAACCCCAGCTACGCCCTGGGCTCCATCGCCGCCAGTTCGGTGCTGGCCCCCGTGTTCCCGCCGAGCATTCTTCTGATCATCTACGGGTCCTGGCAGGGGCTAGACATAGTACGGCTTCTGGCTTGCGGCATCGTCCCCGGCCTGCTGCTGACCATCCTGTTTGTGCTGGTCGCCATTTTGCGGGTGAAAATCAATCCCAAGCTGGCCCCGACGCCGATCTCCTACACCATGGGAGAGAAGCTCCAGTCTCTGTATCGGGTGGCGCCCTTCGCCCTTCTCATCGCCATGGTGATCATCGCCATTTTCGGCGGTTACATGACCCCGACCGAGGCCGGCGCCCTGGGAGCCTTCCTGAGCATCGTCCTGACCATACTCTATAAGCGGCTCAATTTCCAGAGGTTTCAACAAAGCCTCCTGGACACCCTGAAGGTCACTTCCTTCTCGCTTTTTATCATGGCCATGGCCAGCCTGATGAGTCATGTGTTCAATGCCACCGGCGTGATTCTCCTGGTGAAGGACGTGGTTTTGGGGCTGGAACTCAACCGCTATGTAATTCTGCTCGGCATCCTCGTCATGTATCTGATCATGGGCTGTTTCTTCGATTCCTGGTCCATGCTCTTCCTGACTTTCCCCTTTGTTATGCCCATTATGAACAGCCTGGGTTTCGACCCTTTCTGGTGGGGCATTGTCTACGTCCTGGCCGCCGAGCAGAGCACCATCACTCCACCATTCGGTCTGGCCTTGTTCGTGCTGCGAGGGATGGTTCCCAAATACCCGGTCTCGACCATAGTCTTTGGCGCCCTGCCGTATCTGGCGGCCATATACCTCCTGATCGGCGTCTTGGTCGTGTTCCCCGACATCGTCGACTGGCTGCCCGCTCTCCTGCTGAACTGATGTGAAGACGTGCGGCCAGCGTGCGGGCCGGGCGGCCGAATCGCCGCCCGGCTTAACAAAAGGTTAAATTTTTTTACTGATTTTAATGTTAATTTTGAGTATACTGCGTAAATTGGATAATTACATGTACGATTGAAGGAGAGCTTTACATGGCCAATTCACTGCGGATAGGCAGCGTACTCAAAAAATTGCGGCTGGAAAAAGGCTTGACTCTTCAGCAATTGGCCGACATGGCCTCGGTTACGGCCGCTTACATATCCAAGTTGGAAAATGAAAAGGTTTCTCCATCTATCCAGACTCTGCATAAAATAGCCGAGGCCCTGAAGGTTTCCATAATAGAATTTTTTGAAAACGACCTGATAGACGACCCCTGCATCAATCCGCCCGAATCGTGGACCAAAAAACTGGTCAAGGGCTGGAAGGCCGATGTGCGGCAGATGGTCAAACTGGTCGGCAACAAGAAAATGCAGCCTTTTTTTACCACCATTCCGCCCAAGGGCGGGGCCCACGATCACTACACCCATCCAGGCGAGGAATTCGTCTACGTTCTGGAAGGGCGGTTGACCTTAACTCTCAACGGCGAGACCATTGAACTGAAATCCGGCACCCTGGCCTATTTTTCGGCTTTGGTGGCCCACACCTGGGTCAATAACGGGGAGGTGCCCGTCAAGATGATCTGGGTCTGTTCGCCTCCCAGTTGGTGAGGCGGCCGGAGCGGTATGACTTGATTTCCCCATTCCAGCGCCCCGACCGGGCGCGATGATCGGCCGTGGACCACTTGTCCGGACGGCGATGGATTTTTATATCTTTTGCGTAAGGAGTTTTAGTATGTCCAATAGCGAACCCCAGATCAAAGCCTATTATGTAGTGCTTGAAGAAACCGTGACGGACGGCCGTAAAAAGGTCGACCCCCCCACCCGCAAAGCGGCGGCGGCTGTGGTTTTCAAGAACCCTTATGCCGGGGTTTATCAGGAAAATCTGAGCCTTCTTTACAAATGGAGCGAATCCCTGGGTGAGATTTTGACCAAAAAGGCCCTGGCCGCCCTGAATATCAAACCGGAACAGGTGGAGAGCTACGGCAAGGCGGCCATAGCCGGTCTCAAGGGCGAACGCGAGCACTGCGCGGCCCTGATGCATCCAGCCCTTGGGAAACCCATCCGCGACAATGTCGGCGGCGGCAAGGCCCTCTTGCCATCGGCCAAAAAAATGGGCGGTCCGGGTACGGCCGTTGATCTGCCCTTGGGCCACAAAAACGCGGCCTTTGTCCGGTCCCACTTTGACGCCATGGAAGTGCGCATTCCCGATGCCCCGGCCGATGACGAACTGGTGTTGATGGTGGGCCTGACCGATTCCGGCCGGCCGCACCCCCGGATAGGCGGTCTTCAGGTTTCCGAGATCAAAGGCGACGACGGACTGCGTTAATCAGCCCAACCCGACGGCCCTGTGCTTTGATTTGACGGAGGATTTCAGGATGGTCAAAATGAAGATATCATTTATTCTCAACGGGCGGCCGGCCGAAGGCGAAGCCGTTCCGGCCCAGACCGCCGTGAGCTTCCTCCGTGACTCGATGGACCAGAGAAGCGTTAAAGAGGGGTGCGGCATCGGGGAATGCGGGGCCTGCACCATTATCGTCAACGGTCTGGCCGTTACCTCCTGTCTGATGACCGCTGCCCAGTTGGACGGCGCCACGGTGGAAACTACCGAAGGTCTGGCGAAAAGCGGCAACCTGCACCCTTTGCAGGAATCCTTCATACAGCACAATGCCATCCAATGCGGCTACTGCACGCCCGGCGCGCTAATGAGCGCCAAGGCTCTGCTGGCGGAAAATCCGGAACCTACCCGGCGGGAAATCCGGAAGGCGCTTGCGGGTAACCTGTGCCGCTGCACCGGCTATCAGCAAATTGTCGACGCTGTTGAGGATGCGGCCAAAGCAATGCGCGGCAAAACGGATGGGGAAGGGTGTCGATGAGAGAACACATACGCTATTATCGCCCCCAAAGTGTTGCGGAGGCGGTGGCCCTTTTGCGGGAGCACTCCGGCAAATCGGCGATCATCAATGGCGGCACCGATGTGCTCATTGATGTCAGATCCGGAAAATTTACCGGAGACTGCTTGGTTGATATTTCCAGAATCCAGGAAATTAAAGGAGTGCGTGAGCACGACGGCGCTATCATAGTCGGCGCCGGCGTGACGATTGAGGAATTGGCGACGAGTCGGATTCTTCAGGAAAAACTCCCGGCGCTGGCCTTAACCGGCATCAACTTTGCCGGACGCCAGATCCGCAATGTCGCCACCATAGGAGGCAACGTGG
Organism: Candidatus Adiutrix sp.; assembly: GCA_031263565.1. Classification (GTDB taxonomy): domain Bacteria; phylum Desulfobacterota; class Desulfarculia; order Adiutricales; family Adiutricaceae; genus Adiutrix. Next base: position 36,164 of record JAISFR010000045.1, read on the forward strand.
CGCATGCGTCCCCCAGCGGCGACACCCAAACGGGACTGACGGTGTACGACGCTGTGGGCCTGGTCGCCAGTTCGGAAGGCGAGCGCACCATCCCGGTGTGCGAAATGTTCAAGGGCGCCAACAAGTCCGCCTTGAACGACACCGATCTTTTGCTCCATTTCATTATTAGGCCCTGCGCCGCCAAGTACCAGCATTTTGAGAAAATCGGCCGACGCAAGGATTTGGCGATTTCCCGCGCGAGCCTGGCTGTCCTGATCGACCAGGACAGCGACGGAACAATCAATTTTGCCAGAGTCTCCCTGGGGGCCTGCAAGCCAAGTACGGGACGGATGCCGCGTACAGAAGACTTTTTGCTGGGCAAAAACCCCCGCCTGTCCGTGTTCCGCGAGGCGGCCAAAAGCATGTCAGCGGAAATGATTGCCATCACCGGGCGCCGTAAGTCCCTTGCCTACAAGGAACCGGCTATTGAAGGGCTTCTGCTGCGCATGCTCATTCCCCTGCTGTAACAGAGTGATGTGGTTATGAATGATAATGACGCCCAATTCATAGGCAAAAACGCACTTCACCCCAGAGTGGTGGAAAAAGCCCTTGGCGCGCCGATTTTTGCGGCGGATCTCGGGGACGGGAATCAACTGGTCCTGAAGGCCCGCCGCGCCGGCGTTCACCACGCGGAGATCGTGTCCATCGACACCCGCGAAGCCGAAGCCGTCCCCGGAGTCGTGCGCATCTTTACCAGCGCGGATATTCCCGGCCGCAACGCCGTTGGAATTATCGGCAACAACAAGGACTGGCCGATTCTGGCTGTGGGCAAAGTCCGCTCCAAGGCCGACGCTGTGGCGCTGGTGGCCGCCGAAACCGAGGCTGCCGCCGATGCGGCCGTAAAAGCCATCAGAATCGAATGGAAGGAACTTCCGGCTGTTCTTGATCCCGAAGCGGCCTTGCTGCCGGACGCTCCCAAAATTCACGAAAGCGGAAATCTGCTGTATACCCGGCTGATCAAAAAAGGCGACGTGGAGGCGGGCTTTGCCGCCAGCTGTCATATTCTGGAAAACGAATATGAAACGCCCATGATCGAGCATTGCTATATAGAGACGGAAGCGGGCATCGGGTATTTTGATGAAGACGGGATCATGACCATTGAGGTCGCCACGCAGAACACGCACTATGACCAGGCGGACATATGCGCGGTGCTGGATGTGCCCGAAGAGCAGCTGCGCGTGGTGCAGGCCGTGACCGGCGGCGGATTCGGCGGCAAGCTGGACATCTCCGTGCACGGTTTCATTGGTCTGGCTCTGTTGCACCTGCGCCGCCCGGTCCGGTATTTCTACACAAGGGAAGAATCCTTTCTGGCGTCCGGCAAACGCCACGGTATGAAGCTGAAACTGAAAACCGGGGTGGACCGAAACGGCAAGCTTCTGGCCGTGCAAGGCCGGGTGCTCAGCGACGGCGGCGCGTACGGTTCATACGGCATCGCGGTGGTCACCCGTACCGGCGTACACCTTACCGGCCCCTATGAATGCCCCAACGTTGATGTTGAGGTGCGTGAAATCTACACCAATCACCCCTTCTGTTGCGCCATGCGCGGCTTCGGCACCCCCCAGGGCGCCCTGGCCCATGAAAGCCAGATGGACATGCATGGCCAGGCCCTTGGGCTGGATCCCATTGAAATCCGCCTGCGCAATGCGCTGGTCAACGGGTCGGAACAGGCCACCGGCCAGATTATCCACGCAAGCGCCGGCTTGACTGATTGCCTGAAAGCGCTGCGGCCGTATTATGACGAAGCCATGTCCGTCTGGATGAAAGAAAAACCCGGCCGACCCAGCCGCAAGCGCGGCGTGGGCGTGGGCGCCATGTGGTATGGCTGCGGAAATACGGCGGCCGCCAATCCCGCGGCCGCCCATATCGAGATAGACCAAAACGGACAGTTGACCCTGTACAGCGGTGCGGCGGACATAGGGCAGGGATCCACCATTACCCTGCTGCAAATCGCGGCGGAGGTGCTGGGCGTGGAGCCGGCCAAGTTCAAATCCGTCATTGCCGACACCAAGTATACGGAAAATGCCGGCGCCAGCTCCGCCAGCCGTCAGACGTACATTTCCGGCAACGCCACTCTGCAGGCGGCCACCCTTATGGCCGACGCCCTGCTGGAGCGGGCGGGCGATCAACTGCAATCGCCCAAAGAAGACCTCGCGCTTGCGGGCGGCAAGGTCACTCTCAAGAGCAACCCCGCGGTCGGCCTTCCCTTGGCGCAATTGGCCGGGAGCATGCATACCCTTGGCCTTCCCATGAAGTTCCGCGGCTATTTTGACCCGGACACCACTCCCCTGGATCCGAAGACCGGCCAGGGATGCCCGTACGGCACCTATGCCTTTGCCTGTCAACTGGTCCAACTGGAAGTGGATGTGCTCACCGGCGAAATCGATATCCACCGGGTGGTGGCGGCGCATGACGTCGGGCGCATGATCAACCCGGCCAACCTCGTCGGCCAGGTTTGCGGCGGCGTGGCCATGGGCTTGGGCTACGGCATCCTTGAGGAGTTTGCGCCGGGCGTGGAATCCTTGAAGGATTACCACATTTGCACCTCCACGGATGTGCCTGAAATTGTGCCCATTTTAGTGGAAACCCCTGAACCGACAGGCCCCTTTGGAGCCAAAGGCATTGGCGAGCCTTCGCTTATTCCGACCGCTCCGGCCGCTGTCAACGCTTTGGAAATGGCCATTGGCGAACGGATCTATGCTCTTCCGGCCACTCTTGAACGTGTAATGGAAGCCTGCCAAAAAGCCGGCTGGTTTGAAAAACTCGAGGTGTAACAATGTCAACGGTATTACTGAAAAATATTGGCACTCTGGTCAGCGGGGACATCGGCCATCCGCTTTTGGACGCCGACTCCCTCTTTATTGAAAAGGGTCTCATTCAAAAGGTCGGCCAAGGGCTTGCCGAGGCCGCCGACAAAGTCATTGATTGTTCGGGCACCACCGTCAGCCCGGGTTTTTTTGACACCCACTGCCATGTGGTGCTGGGCGATTTCACCCCAAGGCAAAACCAACTGAATTACATAGACAGCGCGCACCACGGCGGGGTCACCACCTTTATCTCCGCCGGTGAAGTCCACGCTCCGGGACGCCCCACCGACCCGGCCGGGACCAAGGCTCTGGCCATGCTGGCCCATAAATCCTTCGCCAAGATCCGTCCCGGCGGGGCAAAAGTGGCCGGAGGCGCTTTGATCCTGGAAAAAGGCCTGCAGGAAAAAGATTTTGAGGAATTGGCCGGGGAAGGCGTTTGGCTGGTGGGGGAAATCGGCCTGGGTTCCGTTAAAAATCCCGAGGAAGCCGCGCCCATGGTCAAGTGGGCCAAAAAAAACGGTTTTAAAGTGATGATGCACACTGGCGGCACCTCCGTGCCGGGCTCCAGCACCGTGACCGCGGAACAAGTCATCGCCATAAACCCGGATATTGTCTCTCACATCAATGGAGGACCCACGGCCGTTTCTCCGCGGGAAATCAAGAAATTGGTTCATGAGACCGAATTATGGCTGGAACTGGTGCATTGCGGCAACAACAAGGCGGCCTGCATTGCCGTTGAGGAAGGGAAAAAAGCCGGGGCTCTGGAGCGTTTTATTATTGGTAATGACGCCCCGTCAGGCACCGGGGTTGTGGCCCTGGGGATTCTGCGCATGATCTGCCATGTCGCTTCTTTCTGCGGCGTAGCCCCCGCTCAGGCCATAGCCATGGCCACCGGCAACGCGGCCGGGGCTTTTGGCCTGAACCGCGGCCTTATTGCCGTGGGCCGGGAAGCCGACCTTGTGATTATGGACAGCCCCATGGGTTCCGTGGGCGGGGATGCCCTGGAAGCCCTTGCGGTCGGCGATATTCCGGCGGTTTCCATGGTGCTGGTGGATGGAGCCGTCACGGTGAACAAGAGCCGTAACACGCCTCCGCCCGCCCGAACTTCCTGCCTGCTGTAACCGGCCGGTACGAGGTGAATCAATGCATATCATCACTGAAAAATGCAAGGGTTGCGGAATTTGCGCAAAAGATTGTCCGGTACAGGCCGTGACGGTCACTGATAAAAAGGCCGTTATTTCCGATGAACTCTGCGTGGGCTGCCGGGTCTGCTTCAGGGTATGCCGTTTCGAAGCTGTGGCTCTTGAGCCCGTGAACCCGGATACCACCGCCGAATGCGATCACTGTCCCATCAAATGCCGCATTTCCGCGGGGAATGCGGGCGCCTGCCGCCGTTACGAAAATCGCGGAGGGGCCATCGCCCGCATACACAAGCCGCTTTCCTGGGAGGACGTTGCCGATATCGTGGGACCGGGTCCGGCGGAGGAAATACGGCGCCCGGTGCTGACCGCCATAGGCGCCGGCACGACCTATCCGGACTGCAGGCCAGCCCCCGCCATTGTCTGTGAAAAACGCGGACCTGTGGACGTGGTCACGGTGGCGACGGAAGTGCCGTTAAGCTACAGCTCCATCCTGGTGAAAGTCGATACGGACATCCATATCGGCAAACAGGGCGCGCCCGTCATTTTTGAAGGCCGCGAGGTCGGCCTGCTGGAAACAGAGCAGTATGGTTCCAAAATGCTGCACATTGGCGGAGTGAACCGCCTGACCGGCGGAGCGGCTGGTTTTGCCGCCGCGCGGGCGATTGTGGAAATCGCCAACCGCCGTCCGGTCAAAGTGCGGATAAAAGACGGTTCCTCCCTTGAAATCCAGGTGGGCCAGCCCCCGGTCATTGACGGAGTTACCGGTCAAAAGATGCGCGTGGGCTGCGGCAGCGCCACCACCGGAATTTTCGCCAACCTGTTTGCCGGAGCCGCGGACGAAGTTCTGGTGCTGGACTCGCACATTACCGGTCAACTCAGCCGCCATGTGGCGGGCGTGGTGGCCGGGGCGAAGCCTTCCGGCGTGGAGGTGATCTTCCCCATGAGCACTCCCGGCCGCTATTTCGGCGACCATGGAGAAGGATGGGGCGGGACTTCCGTCACCGACCCGAAAGCGCTGATCAAATCCATTGATATGAACATCGCAAGGCCGGGAATGACCATTTTTATCACGGAAACCACCGGCCAGAACGGGGCCTTGTTCGAAGTGCGGGCTGACGGTTCCCTTGCGGAAATCGAACTGACGCCCAAAGCCCGGGAAGCTCTGCACGCTGTTCGCGACTCCTGCGAACCCTCTCTGGTGTCCGCCGTGTATACCGCCGGCTCGGGCGGCAGCGCCAGGGCGGGGGTTACCCGCTTCCCCATCAAGCTGACCCAGGCCGTGCACCAGGCCAAGGTCCAGGTGACTGTGGGAGGAGCCCCGGCGTATGTTCTTCCGGGTGGCGGCATCTCGTTTCTCGTTGATGTCGGCCGCGTGAAGCCGGGCGCCTTCAGTTGGACGCCCACTCCCGCGACTATCTGTCCGTTGGAGTACACCATGATCTTGGCTGATTACCAGGCCATGGGCGGACATGTGGAGGCCATGAAACCGTTTTCCGCCGTTGACCCCGGAGATCCGCTCGCCGGGCGCCGGTGACCGGCGCCTCCCTCGAGGAAGAAGATGGACATGGCCGGAGAATTATCCCGGTTGAATGACCGGACCATCATGGCTCAGTATGGGCCCATCAGCCTGACCATTCAGGCCTGGGATCCCAGCGGCCCAGATCTGGCGCTGGCCGCGAGAGCAGGCGAATATTCCTTCGGCATCCTGCCCCGTATAGCCAGGGCGAGGGATTTGTTCCGGGGCAAAGGCGTGCCTTTGCCCGATGATCTGCAACGTCCGTTTAGGGAACCTGTTCTTGAAAACATGTGCACGGCTGTTGAAGCCGTGGCCCAGCCCGGGCTCGGGCCGATGGCGGCCGTGGCGGGAGCCGTTGCCGATGAAGTGGCGCAGTGGCTGTATCGTGCCGGAGCGGTCAAGGCGATTGTGGAAAACGGGGGAGACATAGCCCTCTATCTGGCTCCTGACCAGCGGGCCGCTGTGGGGGTCCGCACCAGCCTGAAAGATCCGTATCCGCGAAAATGTCTGGAGATTTCCGGCCAGTTATCAGCCTGGTGGGGTATTGCGACCAGCAGCGGGACCGGAGGGCGCGGTCTCAATCGCGGTCTGGCCGAAGCCGCGGTCTGCGTTGCCGCCGGCACTGGCGCGGGAGCACTGGCGGATGCGGCGGCCACCGCGGTTTCCAATAGCTGCTTTGTGGAATCCGAAGCCGTCCAGGCTGTGCCGGCCGAATGCCTTGACCCGGAGACGGATATTCCCGGCATACTGGTGACTGCCGCGATCGGTGACCTGACCCCGGAGGAAATAGACGCCGCTCTGGATAATTCGCGGGGATTCGCCCAGAGCCTTGTCGACCGGGAAGTCATTCTGGGGTCATATATCTTTTTCCGCGGCAAGGACAGGCTGACTGCGGGTTTTGCCGAAGTCGCGGCTCCGCTTGTCGATCTGTAAGCGGAAATATAGAATAAAGAGAAAAAATCAAAGAGGTGAGGGATGAAAGTCGGTTTTATCGGCCTTGGCGCCATGGGTGGGAATATGGCCAAAAATCTCCGGAAGGCGGGGCTGGATCTGGTGGTGACGGATATCTCCGCTGTCGCGGTAAAAGAGTTGACGGATCTGGGCGCTGAAGCGAAAACCGTTGCGGCCGAGGTGGCCGCGGTCTCGGATGTGGTCTGCTCCAGTCTGCCGAATTCCGCCATCCTCAAAAATGTGGCCCTTGGCGACGAGGGCGTGCTTTCCGCCTTGAGACCCGGCAGTCTGCATATTGATTTCAGTTCCGTTGAGCCCGCATTGGTGAGGGAACTGGCCGACAAATATAAGGAAAAAGGCTGCGGTTTTGTGGATGCGCCGGTGAGCGGCGGCATGAGCGGGGCCGAAGCGGGTACCCTGACTGTCATGGTGGGCGCGGAGGCTGGCGATTTTGCCAAGGCCAAGCCGATCATGGAACATATCGGTACCAAAATAATCCATATGGGCGGAGTCGGCAACGGCCAATCCATGAAGCTGGTCAACAACCTGTTGTTGGGGGCCAACATGGTGGCCGTTGCGGAAGCCCTGACCCTCGGGGCCAGGCTCGGTCTCAGTCCGCGGGTCATGTACGATACGATCCGGCAGAGTTCCGGCGCCAGTTACGCCTTGGAAGCCAAGGCCGGAAACTTCATCCTGAAAGGCAATTTCACGCCCGGATTCGCGGTGGATCTGCAATATAAAGACCTGGAACT